>DASUFV010000089.1:0-21527 GCA_036274415.1 Actinomycetes bacterium | reverse complement strand
TGGGGGGTTCAATTGTCGACTTAACCACTGATCTCTAAACCTCTCCGCAGACTTCACGACAATTGCAGCGCACTCTAGGCCGCATCGTCATGACGCGGCAAGGTCGTGCCTCGTGACCGGCTCAGACGCGCGCGCGAGGGTGGGCTGCCGCGTACACCTCGCGGAGCGAGTCGACCGTGACCAGCGTGTAGATCTGCGTAGTGGTGACCGACGCGTGGCCGAGCAGCTCTTGCACGACGCGGACATCGGCGCCGCCGTCGAGCAGGTGTGTGGCGAAGCTGTGCCGGAGAGTGTGCGGGGATACGTCACCGTCGATCTGGGCGCGTTCGGCCGCAGAGCGCAGCACCGTCCAGGCACTCTGTCTGCTGAGTCGACCCCCACGGCTGTTCAGAAAGAGGGCGGGACTGCCGGTGCCCCGGGCGGCCAGCTCGGGGCGTCCTCGGACGATGTAGGCCTCCACGGCTTCTGAGGCATACCGACCCACGGGCACCACTCGCTCCTTGCCGCCCTTGCCTCGGAGGCGAAGGGCGGATCCGTCGCGGTCGTGATCGTCAAGATCGACGCCGACCGCCTCGGAGATTCGTGCCCCGGTGCCGTAGAGCAGTTCGAGCAACGCACGGTCGCGCAGCTCCTTGGCGGTGCGTCCCTCCCCCGCGGCGGCAAGCAGGGCCTCGACCTGGTCGATGCTCAGGGCCTTGGGCAGACGCCGGGGCGGCGCCGGCGGCCGTACGTCAGCGGCCGGGTCGGTCGGGGTGAGCTCTTCGAGTGCGGCGAATCGGTGGAACCCTCTGACGGCCACGACCGTGCGAGCCGCTGAGGACGCCGCCAACGGCTGGTGCTGTTCGTCGCCCTCGCGCAACCGCCCGAGGAATGCGAGGACGTGACCCTCGGTCACTTCGTCGGGGGCGTACACCCCCACTTCGTTGAGGAAGTCCAGGTAGCGGGACAGGTCGCGTCGATAGGACGCCAGCGAGTTGCGGGCCAGACCGCGTTCGACCGCCAGATGATCGAGATACTGCCCTACCGCCGCGGTCATGGGCGTGGGCGTCTGTGGCGACGGGTCTGTGGCGCTCGCCTCCGTGCCCATGCCTGGACACTAGCCATCGGCACCGATATGGCCAGGAGGCCCCCGCTGCTGCGGGGGCCTCCTACCGAAGAGTGGGTCAGGCGATCAAATCGTCCACCGAGACCGTTGGCATCGAGAAGGCCTCGCCGACCGCGCCATACGTGATCTGTCCCTCGTGTGTGTTCAACCCCGGCCGCAGGGCGGCGTTCTCACGCAGCGCCTGCCGCCAACCAAGGTTGGCGAGCTGAACGGCGTACGGCAGCGTGACGTTGGTCAACGCGTACGTGGAGGTGTGCGGAACAGCGCCTGGCATGTTCGCGACGCAGTAGAAGACCGTGTCGTGCACCTTGAACGTGGGGTCGGCGTGGGTCGTGGGACGAGAGCCTTCGAAGCAACCGCCCTGGTCGATGGCGATGTCGACCAACACGGCCCCTGGCTTCATGCGGGTGACCAGGTCGTTGGTGACGAGCTTGGGAGCCTTGGCTCCGGGGATCAGGACCGCCCCGATCACCAGATCGGCCTCGACGACCTCCTGCTCGATCGCGTACGAGCTCGACATGAGGGTCTGGAGGCGCCCTTGGTAGAGGCGGTCGATCTCGGCGAGACGCTTGGCGTTGATGTCGAGGATCGTGACGTTAGCCCCCATGCCCACGGCGATCTGGGCGGCGTTCAAGCCAGATACCCCGCCACCGAGGACGACGACCTTGCCGGCCTTGACGCCGGGAACCCCACCGAGCAACGTGCCGCGTCCGCCATTGGCGCGCTGCAGTGTCGCCGCACCAACCTGCGGCCCCATGCGACCTGCCACCTCCGACATCGGAGCCAACAGCGGCAGCGAGCGGTCGGGCAGCTCGACGGTCTCGTAGGCGATAGCGGTCGTGCCTGACGACAGCAGCGCATCGGTGCACTCGCGGGACGCCGCGAGGTGCAGGTACGTGAACAGCACCTGCTCCTTGCGCATCCGGTGGTACTCCTCGGCTATCGGCTCCTTGACCTTCAAGATCAGCTCGCCTGTGCCCCATACGTCGTCGGCCGTTGGCAGGATCGTGGCGCCAGCTGCGACGAACTCGTCGTTGGTGATGGACGAGCCGACTCCGGCGTCGGTCTCGATGAAGACTTCGTGCCCGTTGCGGGAGAGTTCGTGGACTCCGGCGGGTGTGATGGCCACCCGGTACTCGTGGTTCTTGACCTCGCGAGGGATGCCGACCTTCACGGCTATCAACGTCCTTTGATGACCATGGAAACCCATGGAACGCACCAGAGCGTGCGGGTCGCGCTTGGCAAGGGGACCCGCCGCACCCCCTCGGATTGAGGGGCGGCCCGGAGTCTATCCGAGCGGGTCAGTTACCCCCTCGGCTGTTGCTCAGAGCACCTCCCAGGACGGCGCCGGCCATTCGGCGTCCGGGATCCGCAGCGGTTCCCACCGCAGACGTCGAGCCTCAGCGGTCGCCAGTAGTCCGGTCACTGCCAGGGAGTTGTGAATGTGCCCGTTCAGCACCCGTTCGAGCGCTGCGTCCAACGGAATCCGGCGCACGATCAGGTCTCGCTCTTCGTCGGTGGGCTCTGGTCGCAGACCGGGGTCGACTTCGGTGAGCCCTCGGGCAAGGTAGACCCGAACTGCTTCACTGCTCATGCCAGGCGATGAGTAGAGGTCGATGAGCGTGTGCCAGGTGCTCGCGCTCAGTCCGACTTCTTCGAGCAGCTCGCGCTGGGCGGTGGACCAGGGCGACTCCCCCGGTTCGTCGAGCAACCCCGCAGGGATCTCCCACAAGTCTGCAGCGACCGGGTGCCGGTACTGGCAGATGAGCGTCACGCACTCGTCGTCGTCGAGCGCGACGATTCCGACGGCGCCTGGATGCAGGACGACATCACGGTCGACCACTGTGTCGTCGTCGAGCTGGACGCGATCGGTGACGACATCCCACTTCGCGCCCTGGATGCGCATGCGCCGCTCGAGGACATCGCGCGAGCCTGGTCGATCTGCGATGGAGGATGCCTCGTCGTCCATGCTCAGCCGATGGACGCGGTGTCGCCCGCGGCGGTCGGGGCGCTCGCAGCGACCTCAAGGAGCTCAACCTGCTCAGGCTTTCGCTCCAGCGCAGCGGCAACCAGTCCCGCGAACAACGGGTGAGCACGCGTTGGCCTCGACCGGAACTCCGGGTGCGCCTGCGTCGCCACGTAGTACGGATGCACGTCGCGCGGCAGCTCGACGTACTCGACCAGCCGCCCATCAGGTGAGGTACCGCTGATCGTCATTCCCGCCTGTTCCAGGCGGTCGCGATATTCGTTGTTCACCTCGAACCGGTGGCGGTGACGCTCTTCGACGTACGGTTCGCCATATACCTCGCGGACAACGGTGCCTTCGCCGAGCTTCGCCGGGTAGAGCCCGAGGCGCATCGTTCCGCCCATGTCGCGCTCGCCAGCCACGACATCCCGCTGGTCGGCCATCGTGGCGATGACCGGGTGGGGGGTCGAGTCGTCGAACTCCATCGAGTTCGCGTCAGGCAAGGAAGCAACGTGTCGCGCAAACTCGATCACCATGCACTGCAAGCCAAGACACAGTCCGAGCGTCGGGATCTGTTGCTCGCGGGCATACCGAAGCGCGCCGAGCTTGCCTTCGATCCCCCTCACACCGAATCCGCCGGGGACGCAGACCGCGTCAACTCCCATGAGCTGGCGCGCGGCGTCGTCTGTCGTGACGCAGTCGTCTGACGTCACCCACTTGATGTTGACCCGGGCATCGTTGGCGAAGCCACCCGCGCGCAACGCTTCGGTGACCGACAGGTACGCATCAGGCAGATCGATGTACTTGCCCACCAGCGCGACGGTGACCTCATGTGCCGGCTTGTGAACGCGGCGCAGCAGATCGTCCCAGTCGGTCCAGTCCACGTCGCGGAAGGGCAGCCCGAGACGCCTGACCACGTAGGCGTCGAGCCCTTCGCTGTGCAGCACCTTCGGGATGTCGTAGATGCTCGGGGCATCGACTGCGGCGACAACTGCCTCGTCGTCGACGTCGCACATGAGCGCGACCTTGCGCTTGATGGACGTGGGGACCGGTCGGTCCGCGCGGAGCACAATGGCGTCCGGCTGGATACCGATATTGCGGAGCGCGGCGACCGAGTGCTGCGTCGGCTTGGTCTTCAACTCTCCAGAAGGGCCGATGTACGGCAGGAGTGAGACGTGCACGACGAAGGTGTTGTCGCGTCCAACTTCGTGACGCACTTGACGCACCGCTTCGAGGAATGGCAACGACTCGATGTCGCCGACCGTGCCGCCCACCTCGGTGATCACCACGTCGACGTCGTTTCCAGCCATCCGCCGGATCCGTGCCTTGATCTCGTTCGTGATGTGCGGGATCACCTGCACCGTGTCGCCGAGGTACTCCCCGCGCCGCTCCTTGGCAATCACCGCGGAGTAGACCTGCCCGGTCGTGACGTTCGCCGAGCCGGCCAGCTCGCGGTCGAGGAAGCGCTCGTAGTGGCCGATGTCGAGGTCGGTCTCGGCCCCGTCGTCGGTGACGAACACCTCACCGTGCTGGAACGGGTTCATGGTGCCGGGGTCGACATTGAGATACGGGTCGAGCTTCTGCATGGTGACCCGCAACCCGCGGGCCTTGAGCAGGTTTCCGAGGCTGGAAGCGGTCAGTCCCTTACCGAGACTGGACGCCACGCCGCCGGTGACGAAAATGTGCCGCGTTGAATGCGCTCCGGCCAATGAGGGCTCCCGTGGTTGTCCCGATCCGAGTGCGGACCCACCGATCCACGGGCCACCAGAGTATCAGCCGGACGCCTCCTCGGGCAGTTCGCCGCGCGCGGGTGTCGCCGGTGTCACGGGCCACTCACCGTCGACGTCGTCGACCTGCATGCACCGAACGACCACGGCGACCGCGACCGGAATGGCCAGGGTCGCTGCCATCGCGGGTATTGCCACACCGGAGTCGTTCACCAGCGCGCCCACGACTCCGAGCACCAACACCGCGAACAACCCGGCCCGCAGGGAGGGCACCTTCACGAAGGTCCACGGCAGCAGCCCACTGGGGCGCCGCACCAAGAAGGCGAGGAACACCAGAACCAGCGGAACCATCAGCGTGAGGACGCTGTTCGTGAGCAGCGAGATGTTCGCTTCCAGTTTCCTTTGAACGATGAGCATGGCGTCCCCGTCGACCACGGCCTGCACGAACCGTCCGAGGTGAGTGCGGCTCGCCTCCGGGCGCATGTAGTCGAGCGTGGCAATCACTGCCACGACCACGAGCCCGGCACCAAGGAGCGCGCCCATGCGCGTCCACGACATGCGGCGTCCAGTTGCCAGGATCCAGAGTGTCCCGAACGCGGGCACGAGAGCGATGACGCCGCCGAAGTCACTGCCGAGGAACGGAGCACCATCGATCACGACCGCCGCGCATCCCATGACAACGACCACGATGGTGGTGACGCGCTGCGTCCGCCCCGACACCAGCGCAGCTGTGGCCAGCAGCATCGCGGTGCCGAAGATGGCAAAGGCCAGGTTGCCGAATCCCACGAACCGGCCAGCCACGATGGGTGAATAGCCCGCAAGACTGGCCAGCTGCAGGGGTGCGCCGGCCAGCAGGTCTCCGACCAGCACGATCGCTGTCAGTCCGGCGATCGCCCCCGCCGGGCCGAATCGATGACTCCGCCAAGGCCCTGCGAACGCGATGGCTGTGAGCGTTGCACCCGCGAGACTGATGGCGACGATCAAGGACGGCGCTGGATGATCGGCTTGCCACCACGGCAGCACGTTGGCGAGGTACGTGGCAGCCGCCCCAGCGGCGGCTGCCACCGCCACGACGTGCGTGAAGCCGAGCACTCGTGAACGGGTGCGGTCGCGCGGGTGGCGACGCAGGATGAGATAGGCCCCCAGGTACAGGATCGCCTGCAGCAGCACGAGCAGGGTGAAGAACGGCGGAGTGAGCTGGCCTTGCACGTCGGCCTGCTGTGACAGCTCCCCGAACCACGCGATCCGGTCATCGACGTCTGCCGTCGTCGCGGTCATCGGTTGGTATGGCATCTCGCTCGGTCGGTCGAGCCCGATCTGCGCCAGCACGGTCGGTGCGACGTCCGAGAGCTGCACGAATGGCGAGCGTCTGGTCGAGCTGCTCTCGAGCACTCCCCCGGTGAACCCTGGGCCATTGAGCATCGCCAGGTGCAGCTGCGCTCGCTCGTCTGCCAAGTCGGAGATGCCAAGGACCATCAGCAGTGAATTGGCAGGGCGCAAGCCATCGATGCGCTCCACGAGAGCGTCGACCGTCGTCAGCTCACCATCACGACGTTCTATCGACATCGGTTCGACCCCGACCACGCTCAAAGCGCACGTGCGGAGCGATTTCCCATCGAGGGCGATCGGCTCCTCCACCCAGTGCGTGACCTGCCCCGCCTCGTCAGCTGCCCCCAGAGCGCTACCCGGCCCGGACGCCAGCGCGCACCTCGCGTTGTCGACGAGCGTCTGTCCGAGCAGCCCGGGAATTGCGCCGAAGGTCAGGTTGTCGTTCTCTTCGACGACCGCGTCCCATCGCTCGACCTGACCACCGCCGGAGTCGTCCGGCGCCACGGCCGGCAGCGGTTGGCAGGACCCTTCGACCGCGTCATCCCTGATCGGATACCGCGCCCGGTTTCCCGTGCCCACCTGGACCCATCCGTCCGCTGGACAGGTGCGAGAGCGCGCCGATCGCGTTGTCATCTGTCCGAGCGTCGACACGTCTGACAGTTCCCAGAGGTACGGGGTTGCCTCCGGACCGACGTCTGCCCAGCGCAGCCCTGGGATACCGACGATCACGACCGAAGGAGGGGTTTCATGCTTGGCGCGGTCGGGAAGGTGCTGGGACGCCGCTGCCGGGGGTGCCAGGACAGCGACCAGCCCGGTGGGCACTGCGACGGCGAGTGCCAGCATCATCGTCACGAACGGCCTGAGGTTCGTCACAGCGGGACATCCAGACCAGTGACGTCGCGGTACGCCGCGAGCATGCGGTCGACGACAGCAGCCTCGTTCGGCCACGACTCGGCGATGCGCTTGGCACGCTCGACCATTTGTCCAGTCGTAATCGGGTCGTCCAACACCGCCTCGATGCCTCGGGCGAGGCCGCTCGGGTCTCCCGTAGGCACGACAATCGCGCCGTCGCCAACCAGTTCGGTGACACCGCCCACATCGGTGGTGACGACAGGAAGACCGAGCTGCATGGCCTCTTGGACCACCAGCGCCCTTGCCTCCCAGACACTGGCCAGTGCGAGCACGTCTGCCGCCATCATCAGGTCGGCGACGTCATCGCGTCGGCCGAGCCATCGCACGTCGACGTCCAGACTGCGAGCCAGCTCGGTCAGGCTGGACTCCTCAGGTCCATCACCGGCCACCACCAGCACCGGACGCGGGTCCCGCGCCTGGAGGTCAGCCATCGCCGCTAGCAACGTCGGGTAGTCCTTCTGAGCATGCAGCCGTCCGACGGCTAGCACCATGGGCTGGGTGTCCACGTCGACCTCTGAACGAACCTGCTCTCGGGTGCGCGATGAGGGCGCGGGACGCGGCGGTGCGACCATGCCGAGCTCGGCGCGTCCGCCGGCAGCTGATGCTTCGCGCACCAAGTCGTCGGACGCTCCCAGGTTGAGGGTGGCTCCACGCGCCAGCGCTGCCTCGACCCGGTGCATCAGCGTTCCCTTGAGCCCTTCTGTGAGCACACGGTTGTGCCAGCTGAGGACGAGCGGTACCGAGGCCGGGCGCACGCCCGCGAACGGCCATCCGGCACCGGCACCTCCGCTGAGGGAGACGAGACCAGCACGGAAGCCGTGGGCGTGGACGACGTCCGCTCCCCTGATCCATCGCGCCACCTGGCGCGCCACCGCGACATCACGCGGCCCGGGTGAGACGCCGATCTCGGCTGTGACGAAGCGTGCCCTGGTCGCGTGGAAGTCGAAGAGCCGGTCGGTCTCCAGCGGGCCAGCAACCACGACGTGACAGCCACGTTGGACGAGACCAGCGGTCAGCGACCGGACGTGTTGGCCGATCCCACCAGTGCTGGTGCCGAGCACCTGCAACACCCGCATCGGACGGCTGGTCGGCTCAGTCATCGGCGGCGCTCGAAGACCTGGAGAGCATGCGCATGAGAGTACGAGCAGATGAGCGGTCGACGACGAACGCCGTTGCCCCAACGACGAGCAGGGCCAACGCACCAACCGCGACCACTTGCGCGATCGCGACACCTATCGTGACGCCGTCCGCCTGTTCGCCGATCACCAGGTGACCGGCCCATCCGACGACGAGCGCCGCGCCGCAGACGGCAAGCGTCGTGAGCGGTACGTGGTTCAGCGCTCGGCGTCCCTCCAACCGGGCGACGAGCGCGACCAGGGCGAAGGCCGCCACCACCAGGCCGGTGCTGAAGCCGATACCGATGGCCGCAGCAACGGTAGTCGCGTCGTCGGCGGCTCGTACGCCCGCCCAGGCGACGGCGATGCCAACCAGCCATCCCGCCGCCGTCCCCGCTGCCGCTCTCGGTGCTTGGTGGCCTGCCGCAAGGACCCGAACGAGGTGACCATGCACCCCATAGGCCAGGACCCCTGGCGACAGGGCGACCAAAATGGCAGCGAGCTCGGGAACTGGATCGCTTCCTGGCACATCTTCGACCATCACGCTGGCCAGGGGTTGTGCCGCCGCAGCGACAGCGGCCGCTCCAGCCGCCGACGCGACAACAACGGCCCGCAGGCTGATCGACGTGGCGCGTGCGACACCGTCGACGTCTTTCCGCGCGTGCAGCGCCGAAAGACGCGGGAACGTACTCGTAGCGATTGGGAGTGCGAGTACAGACCACGGAAGGAGGAAGAGGGTCCACGCGAGCACGAACACAAGAGCACTGCCCACTCCGCCGTACACGTTGCTCCACCGGATGGCGGCCGCGTATGCCAACCACTGGCACGCCACGACAACACCGCCGCTCCAGGCCAGCGTGCGAGCACGGCGAGCACCTTCGTCGGATGTGAAGCGCAGCGACGGCCTCACGATCAGCCCAGCGCGCACCAGTGAAGGGATCTGAACGAGCAGAAGCGCGAACACACCGAGTGTCGTTCCTCCCGCCAGCACCCAGAACTGAGCAGTGGTCAGCGCCACCAGCGATCCGTGCGCGTCCCCGGCCATGGAGTCGTACAGCAGGTAACTGCCGATCACCAAAAGACTGGACACGGCCGGTGCGACGGCCGGAGCCCCGAATCGGTGGTGCGACTGCAGGGCACCTTGTGCCACCACGGTCGCGCCGTACACCGGTATCTGCAGCAGGAATACCCACAGCATCTGCGTTGCAACGGTAGCGGCGTCGTCCGGGCAGGTTGGGGACGCACCAAGCAGCACGTCGATGACCAACGGTGAGACCAAATACATGACCAGGGTGATGGGCACGAGCAGCGTCAACGCCCAGCCGTGCAACGCAGCGACCGTGGCGCGCACTCGCTCGGGGTCGCTCTCTCTGGCACCGGCGACGAGCGGAACGACCACCGCCACGAGCGCACCGCCGACCACAACCTCGTAAACGATGTTCGGCACGCTGTTGGCTGTGGCGTAGACATCTCCGAGACAGGTCGGTCCGACGGTGTGCGAGAGCACGATGTACCGGACGAATCCGATGATGCGCGCCACCAACGTCACCCCGGCGATGAGCAGGGCGGCACTGGCCCACGGGGGCAAGCCGGATCTGCTGTCGGGGGTGGGTGCCTGGCCGGCAGCGGCGTTCACGTCTGCCTCACGCCGGTCGACGGCCGAACTGGTCGATCCGTCGAAGTGCCGGTGTTCGGTCGATCACGCCGGAGAAGCTCACCCGCTCGCTCGCGACGGTCAGGGCCACGATCGCGCCGAGCGTAGCGAGGAGCGCAGGGCGACGCATGGACGCAGCCGCACCGACGCCCCAGGCCGCCCCCAAGGCATTCGCGCCCGTGTCGCCCAACATCGCGCGCTCCCCCAGGTCTTCGGCCACCAGCGCTGCAGCCGCGCCTGCAGGGGCGGCAACCGAGTTGCCGAAAGCTGCGCTGCTTGCCTGACCCGAGCTCACCAGCGGCGCAGCGCTCGCGATCAGAAACGACTTGGTCGCACGGCCGGGTCGTAGGTCGAGCAGGTTGACCAGATTTGCTGAACCGGCAACCACACCGCCAGCCAGTACCGCGTCGACGACACCACCGCGCCCACGGCGCGCCAACGCACCCGCAACCAGGCCAGTCGTCACCAGGCCGGCGAGCTTCATCGTTCCGGTCGTGACCTGTCCATCTCGCAAGGCGGTGAGATGACCTCGCAGCCCCTTGACGTCGGTCGCGCCTGCGAGGTCGTCGAGCGCTCCCAGCGCCGAGGCCCCGGCGACGGCCAACACTGCCGCCGACGTGGACCCGCCCGTCCGCGCCGACACCAGCAAACCGGCCAACGAACCAGCAGCCACGGCTGGACCTTCTGCGAGCGTGACCGTCTCACCGCGGTGATTCGTTCGCGACCACCGGTCAGCGGAGGGCCCCTGCCGCAGAGCGTCGTACGTACGCCGCGCAACGACCGCCGCTGTCGCGGCACTCAGGATTCGCCGCAGCATGGTCAACCCCGCGGGAGCGGATCGGGAGCCGGTCCGTCGGCGCCCTCACCCATCCCGTAGTGGCCGACACCTCCTGCGATCTGCTCCGCAAGTGCGGCGATCGTCACTGTCACACCGGTAACGGTGTCGAGCCTGTCCTCGCTGGACACCGTCGCCTCGACATCCGAACCGCGCAGGACGCCGATCACTCCGTTGGACTCGTCACTGCCCAGCGGCGCAGCGAGGACCGTTCCCTCGCCGATCTCATCGAGTGACCGGAGCAGCGGGACGACGTACCGATCTGCCCCCTGCACCACTCCGTCGGGCCCGACCACAACCGCCGTGTCGGCGCTGAGTACGTCGCCCTCGGTCGTGACAAACCCTTCACTGTCGAGCGCGATGAGCGTCGAGAGATCGCTCGGTGGCTCCCCGATCGTTCGGCCGCCAGGGTCGAGCAGTGAGTCGGCCAGCGCCTGACCGGCAAGTTCGTACGGATCGTCCCCGCGCTCGTCTCCTCTGACAGAAGCAATTCTGCCGAGAGTGTCCGCGAGCTCAGGGTCACCCCATGACGGCTGCAGCGTGACGCGGCTACCGAGCGTTCCGCCAGCCGAGTCGATCGCGTTCTCTACGGCATCGACATCGTCGCCGTCGGACTCGGGAAGCACGATGACCGATGTCACATGCGACGTGAGCAAGTTGTCGATGAGCACTGGCTGCGAGAGCTCGGAGAACGACTCGTTGTACTCGATCTCGTTGCGCAGCGCCGATACCTCGTCCTGCAGATCGACCTTCTCTTGTGCCAGCTGTTCAGTGCGGTCTTCGAGGAACCCACTGATGTCGTCCTTCAACGGACCTGATCCCAGCACGATGCCAACGGCCAGCGCCAGAAAGACAGCCACGATCGAGACGACGTGGTAGCGAAAATCGATCACTGTGCGATCCGTTCCCTTGCGCTGTGGTGAGGCGAGCCGGTCACCCGGTGACCCAGAAGACGAGGTCGTTCCACCAGGACTCCACCAGGTCGAAGAAACTGCGACCGGCGGTCGTGGACGCCATGGCTGCGATCAGAGCGGCAAGCCCCGCACCCAGCAGGAGGAACAACTGCCATGTGGCGATCCGGCTGCGATAGAGCCGGCTCACGCCCTTCGCGTCGACCAGCTTGCCGCCGACGCGCAGCCGGGTGAGGAAGGTGCTCGCCATGCCCGCTCTGCCTTTGTCGAGGAACTCGACGAGGGTCACGTGCGTTCCGACCGCGACGATCAGCGACGCTCCCTTGTCGTCCGCCAGCAGCATTGCGACGTCTTCGCTCGTACCGGTTGCGGGAAAGACGATCGGTTCTACGCCAAGAGACTCGACACGTTCGAGTCCTGGCGCCCGTCCGTCGCGGTAGGCATGGACGACTACCTCGGCACCGGCGCTCAGTGCCTCATCGGACACCGAGTCCATGTCACCGACGATCAGGTCAGGGCGGTAACCCATCTCGAGCAAGGCATCTGCGCCTCCGTCGACCCCGATCAGCACCGGCCGGTACTCGCGAATGTAGGGCCGCAGAGTCTGCAGGTCTTCTTTGTAGTGGTAACCGCGCACCACGATCAGGACGTGGCGTCCATCGATCTCTGTGGCGATGTCAGGAACACCGACACCATCGATCAGCAGATCACGCTCTTGGCGTAGGTACTCCATGGTGTTGCTGGCGAAGGCTTCGAGCTGGACCGACAGGCCTGCCCTGGCTTCTTCCATCGCCTCCTCGACGAGGTCGGCATCGAGCAGCTGACCCTTGGCTACGACGGCGCCGTCCAGCATGAGCTGGTCACCCTCGAGCACCACCGGGTCACCATCACGAATTCGGCCGAACACGTCAGGGCCGACCGAGTCGAGCAGCGGGATCCCGGCTGCCACGAGGATCTCTGGCCCCAGGTTGGGGTATCGGCCGCTGATGCTGGCCGACGCGTTGACCACGGCCGCCGGCTGACATGCCACGAGGCCCTCAGCGGCCACTCGATCGATGTCGAGGTGGTCGATCACGGCGACCTCACCGGGCCGAAGCCGCTTGGTCAGGTTCTTGGTGCGCTTGTCGAGACGCGCCGCGCCGGCAGGCTCGCGCCCGTCGACGGGGGCCGAGCGTCGCAGCATGGACAATCGCACGCTGTCATCCTGCCAGAGCGAGGGCCCCAGGCCTGCGACCTGCGACGCTGCAGCCGGCCGCCTTACCGGCCAGTCATCGGTGGAGCAGCAGGGCGTCCACACCAATTGTGCGGCGGCTGTCGGGCGATCGGTTCACGATGGTGACCGTTACCGCATCGTCACCCTTGGGCAGGCGCGACGTCCACACCACACGGGCAGGACGCCGTTCGCTCGAGTAGAGGTTCACTGTGTCGACGACGCGACCGTTCACCAGCACGTCCGCCCTGCCGCGCTGGGGACCAGTGCTGGTGACCCAGCCCACCGACTCGCCGAGCACCTTCATCGAGAACCGATCACCCCGGTGCGTGCTGACCCACTCCCACCCATCACTCGCTGATGGGTCCTGCGCCTGTCGCCACCCGTCACTGTGCTTGGTCTTCGCCCACGCCACCGGCGACACGTACCCGCTGCGCGGCCTGCCGGTCAGTCGCCCCACGCCGTCGATGAGAGTGATGCGCCAGTTGAGCTCAGACCTCGGAGCAACGGTGAAGTCGAACTGCGTGAGATCAGGGTCAAGGGTGTAGCAGCATCCCTCGTTGGGACCGATGTGCACGGCCACCAGTCCGGTGCCTTCGTCACCACCCGACCACGTGGCGCGCATCGGGTAGCCCTCGGACGTCACGCGGCCGGTACGCAGGAAGAGCGTGGGGCGCGAGTTGAAGTAGGGCGACAGCTTGTCGACCACAACCTCGAGCGATTGCGTCGAGTCGCGTCGGTTGCCAGAGGCATCGACGGCCACGACCCCGACCTGATGTGAACCGTCCGGTACCTCGATCCGCTTGGTGATGACCGCTAGTTCATAGGCGTCCGTCACGACGCGGACAACCTCACCGTCGACGGTGACTTCGTACGTCACCTGTGACTGGTCATCATGTGCTGCGTACCAGGACACGTAGATGTTGTTGTACGGGGATGCGACGCTGTAGCCGGTCTGAAACTCACCGGCGTCCGCAACGAGAGCGAACGGTGACGGCGGTGTGGCATCGTCGCCCTCGGCCCATGCGGCACCACTCGTGGCAGTCGTCAGGAGGGCGGCGCCAACCATGGCGACGACCGTCGCCGTCGCGACTCGCCACCTCGTTGATCGACGCGTCCCTGCCACCCGGACGGGCTCCCCTCGCGCGTGTGGGCGTTTCATGACCCGGTGGCGAGACCCCCCTCGACCATGCCGGTCGATTCATGGTCATCCCGGGCGGCGTCGAGCACCGGAACACCTCGGGAACGCCACCCGATCGGACCAACCGGTCGGACCAACCGATCGGACTACCCAGCAGGGCTCGGCGGTCAACGAGTGCGGCGTGCGACCTCGAGCAGCTCTTCGGCGTGCGCCTGACCACTGGAGCTGTCACTCAGGCCCGCAAGCATCCGAGTGAGCTCCTTGACCCGTGCCGCCTCATCCAGTTCTCGGACGCCACTCGCTGTTACCTCGCCGGTGGTGGCCTTCTCCACGACCCAGTGCCGGTCGGCGAACGCGGCGACCTGCGGAAGATGCGTCACGACGAGCACTTGGCGGGTGCGTCCCAGCTGCGCCAGCCGGCGACCGACCTCGACGGCGGCCGCCCCGCCGACCCCTGCATCCACTTCGTCGAACACCACGGTTGGCACAGGGTCGGCCCCTGCGAGCACGACCTCGATCGCCAGCATCACCCGCGAGAGCTCCCCGCCGCTCGCTCCCCGCTGCACTGGCGACAAGGGCGCACCCGTGTGTGGGCGAAGCAGGAACGTCACGTCGTCGAGCCCTGATGCCGACGCGGCCGCGCGGCCACCGGTCGGCAACGACACCTCGAGCGTGGCAGCGTCCGCGTGATCGCGTTCCCCACCGTTCGTTACCCGCTGCGTCACTTCGATGAGCACCTGTGCGTCTGGCATCGCCAAGAAGCTGAGCTCTCCGGTGACCTGCTCCCCGAGGGTTGCGGCGGCCTGCGTTCTGCGGTCGCTCAGGTCGAGTGCGGCGCTCGCCCAGTCGGCGGCGGCCTTCTCGATCGCTGTCTCCAGCTCGGCCAGGCGGTCATCGGTCACTGACAGTGTGCTGAGGCGTTCTTCTGCATCGGCCGCCCACGACAGGACGTCGTTGAGCGTCGGACCGTACTTGCGCATCATGCCAGTGAGGGCGGCTCGACGCTCCTGCACCTCCCCCAACCGCGCCGGGTCAGCCTCAATCCCGTCGGAGTACGCGTGCAACTCACTGGCGATGTCGGACACCGCGTAACCGACGTCGGCCAGCCGAGCGGCGATCCCCGACACCTGTTGGTCGTGTTCGCTCACGGCATCGAGCGTGCGCTGCAGCTGACCGACTTGGTCGGCGAGTCCCGCTTCGTCGTCGGAGATGGCCGCGGCCACCGACTCTGCAGCGATCTTGAGCTCGACGGCGTGCGCGAGGCGACTTTCTTCGGCAAGCAACGCCTCGTCCTCGCCAGCCACAGGCGACACTGCGGATACCTCGTTGAGTCCGAAGGTCAGCGAGTCCGCTTCACGCAGCCGTTCCTGCCGACGGTTCGCCAGCTCGTCATGCTCGGCCTGCAAGCTGCGAAATTGCTCGAAGTGAGCGGCCACTTCAGATGCCAGCCCACCGAGGCCGGCGAACCGGTCGAGCAAGTCGCGCTGCTGCGCCGGAGACATGAGCTTGCTCTGGTCGTTCTGCCCGTGAATCGCAACCAGCTCGGGGCCCACCTCGCCGAGCACGGCGATGGGAACCGACGCGCCTCCCAGGGCGGCGCGTGATCTACCGGCAGCGGACAGCACCCGAGCCATCGTGATGACGCCGTCGTCCACCACACCGCCTGCTTGCTCGACCCGCTCGAGCACGGTGTCAGGTGCATCTCCGGAAAGTTCGACGCTGACTTGTGCGCGTTCTGAGCCGGTTCGTACCAAGTCGGCCGAACCCCGTGCCCCCAGGAGCAGTTGAAGGCTGGTCACCACCATCGTCTTGCCGGCGCCCGTCTCGCCGGTGAGAACGTTGAGTCCCTCACCCAGCTCGAGCTCGGCGGACTCGATGACGCCGAGGTCGGTGAGGCTGAGGGACGTGATCACCGCTCTGCCTCGCCTGCCTCGTCTGCCTCGCGTGCGACTGCGTCCTCTTCCTGCTCGCTGGCTCGGTCGACCGTCCAGCCATGGACGGGCAGGCTGAACTTGGCTACGAGGCGCTCGGTGAACGGCGTCTGCTCCAACCGGGCCAGCCGCACCGGCTGGGTGCTCGTGCGGATCGAGACGGACGCCCCGGGCGGCAGCTCGACACTTCGGCGTCCGTCGGCGGACAGCACGGCCGCCGTGCTCATCGTCAGCAGGTCGATCCGGATGACCGACGACGGTGCAATCACGAGGGGCCGGGCGAACAGGGCGTGTGCGGACAATGGCACGAGCAGCAGGGCGTCGACGTCAGGCCAGACCACCGGGCCCCCGGCCGAGAAGCCGTAGGCCGTTGATCCCGTGGGCGTAGCACACACGACACCGTCACAACCCCACCGGGAAAGCCGTCGCGCGTCGACCTCGACACCGACCTCGATCATGCGAGCCGGCGAGGACTTCTCGACAGCGATCTCGTTCAGCGCCCAATGGCTGTGGGCGAGGACGCCGTCAATCTCTACGTCTGCTTCGACCGCGACACGCGACTCCACTGTGTAGCGACGTTCGACGATGTGTTCGGCCACGCGGTCCAGGTCGTGCTGTTCGGCCTCAGCCAGGAAGCCGACGCGTCCGACGTTGATGCCGAGCAACGGAGTGTTCTTGGGTCTCGCGAGCTCGGCGCCGCGCAGGATCGTGCCGTCGCCACCGACCACGACGACCAGCTCGACGTCTCCGTCAGAGTCCCACCGCTCGACGCCGGCAACGGCGAGCTCGTCGTCTTCTGGCGCGGGTGCCGTCACAGTGATGCCCGCCCGCTGCAACAGCTCCACGAGGCGGCGCGCGGTCTCGGCGGCTGACTTGCGGCCGGTGTGGGTCACCAAGAGGATGCGACGCGCCGAGCCGCTGCTGTCAGACGTCACGGCGGACCCTCCTCGATCGCTCGGTCCACCTGGTCAACGTCCACCGGCGGCGCATCACGATGTAGCCACAGAAAGTACTCGACATTGCCAGCCGGCCCTGGCAACGGGCTCGCAGTGACCCCGCGGACGCCGAGGCCAACGCCCGCAGCTTCGGTTGCTACCGCCAACACCGCCTCGCGTCGCAGCGCTCGGTCACGGACGACCCCGCCCGAGGGAAGGCGATCCTTCCCCACCTCGAACTGTGGCTTGACCATCAGGACGAGATCGGCGTCCGGCGTCGTCACGGCGAGGAGTGACGCGAGAACGAGGCGCAGCGAGATGAAGGACAGATCGGCGACGACGAGCTCGACCGGACCGTTCGTGTCGTCGAGGGTGAGCGTCCGCACGTTCGTGCGATCGCGTACCACCACCCGGGGGTCGTTCTGCAGCGACCAGGCGAGCTGGCCGTACCCGACGTCGACTGCCACCACCTCGCGCGCGCCCTCACGGAGCAGGACATCGGTGAATCCGCCTGTGCTCGCGCCGGCGTCCAGGCAGCGCCTTCCGGACACTGTGAGACCTTCGGGGGCGAACGCCTTGAGCGCCCCGAGCAGTTTGAGCGCCCCCCGAGAGGCATAGCGCTCGGCCTCGACATCCTCTGGCGCCAGCAGGGTGATGGCCGAGCTGTCGAGCACTTGGGTTGCAGGTTTGTGGGCGACGACCCCGGCGACCGTGACGCGTCCATTCGCGATGAGATCGGACGCGTCCTGCCGCGAACGTGCCAGGCCACGACGAACCAGCTCGGCGTCCAGGCGGCGTCGGACCATGCGCAGACCGTCAGCTGTCGGGAGTCGAGCCCTCAGAAACCGACCCTTCGTTGGCCGGGCTGTCGTTGGCCTCGGCACCCTCGGTCATCGTGGCCGTGAGTCCGTCCAGCACGCGTTCGAAGATCTCCGGGTGATCGGACACGCTGCGATCGGCCAGCTCTTCGATCGGGGTCAGGGCCCGGTCGACCTCGGGCGACCCGGTGGAGACGACGCCAAGGTCGAGCTCGGACTGCTCGACTCGATCGGCCTCGTCGGGAGCATGAGGGGGTCGAACGACTGGGCCGGTCTCTGGGTTCTCACTCACCGGCATCACGCTAGCGCGGTGGTGGGCCGATCAGCGCTGCCCCTGGCGCGCCGCGAGTGTCGCGCGTGCGTGGTCCAGCTGCGATGCGTACTCGGGTCGGTCCGGGCGCATCGCCACCGCCAGGGCCAGGTGCTCCACGGCCTCGGCGAACCGTCCTTGCCGAGCCATGGCCATGCCGAGCCCGAGATGGGCGTAGTCGTCGTCGGGTGCGGACGCGACGAGGTGGGCGAAGTCGCGTTCGGCGTCCGAGTAGTGACCAGCCGCCAACCGCGCCCGGCCTAGCGTCTCTCGCGCGCTGCGAGCGTCTGGTTCGGAGGCCGTGACTCGCACCAACAGCTGCACGGCTGCTGCGGCGTTGCCCTCGTCGAGCAGGCGGCAGCCCCTCCGGTACCAGTCGTAGACGTCCCCGCCCGGCACGTCGATCGCGTCCGACCCCGCGCCCTCAGGGGTTGGCTTCCCACTCACTCGTCGATGGTACGTGTCACTCGCTCGGTTGCCGGGAAGCGCGGCTCACCTCGACGTCATATCGGCTGCGTGCGCCCTCTCCCGAGCGCCAGAACCGTCGCCGGAGCGCGCCCTCGACGGTCAGCACGTCGCCAGCGCTCCAGGCTGAAACGCGACGGCGAAGGGCGCTGCTCCACACGGTGCAGTCGATCGTGTCGACCGCGACTTGGGACGCCCGACTCCCCCGGCGGTCGACGATGAGCCGGAAGGTGACGACCTGGTCGCCACTCGGCAGCTCGCGGGCCTCCGGCGTGTCGGCCAGTCGGCCCCGCAACCTCACCTCGTTGAAGGACGACTTCCGTTTGGCACCTCGACCCGTCCGCCGAGTCGAACGTCGCGGTGGCGTAGTGGCTCGAGTGGTAGCTGGAGTCGAAGCTGGCATGCGGCCTCCTGTGGTGTCCGGTCGTGTGCGCAGCCTGGACGTGCTGAGGACGCCGCGAAGCGATCGTCCGGCAAGCGGTGGACAACGCGGTCGAATCGGGGGTTGGGGACGCGAGGCGTGGGGTAGGCTTTTCCCACTTCACAAGTCGGAAATGCTCGACCGACCCGGCGTCAGAGGCGCCGTGACCAGCGGTGAGCGCCCCTAGACCTTCCGGAGCCTCATGGAGACCACGGTCGATCTCGGCGTGTTCAGCATCGACATCGGTCTCGTGATCGCCGGCCTCATCGGCGGTTTCGTCGTGGGACTGACCGGCATGGGCGGCGGCGCCCTCATGACGCCCTTGCTGATCCTGTTCTTCGGCGTCGATCCCGTCACGGCCGTGAGCAGTGACCTCGTGGTCTCCCTCTGCATGAAACCGGTCGGCGCGGCTGTGCACCTGCGACGCGGCACCGTGAACCTTCGGCTCGTCAAATGGCTGGTCGTGGGATCGGTGCCCGCGGCGGTTGGGGGCGTGTTGCTGATCTCGTCCATCGGTGACAGCGACTCGGTCGAGGCATTCATCAAGATCGCGCTCGGCATCGCGCTGTTGCTGTCCGTGGGCACGATGATCGGAAAGGCGCTCGTTTCACTGCGCCAGCACTATCGCGACCAGGCAGCTGGCATCGTCGGACGCATCGGAGACTCGATCTTCGACATCGACGTCAAGCCGGCTCCCACGGTGGTGATCGGCGTCGTCGGTGGCGTCGTTGTCGGCATGACGTCGGTCGGCTCCGGCTCGCTGATCATCGTCGGCCTGTTGCTGCTCTACCCGACATTGCGAGCGGGAGGTCTGGTCGGTACTGACCTCGTCCAGGCCGTCCCGCTCGTAGGTGCGGCTGCCCTGACGTACATCGTGCTCGGCCAGTTCCACGCCGAGGTCGCCCTGCCGCTGATCCTCGGTGCGCTCCCAGGCGTGTTCGTGGGCGCGAGGGTCTCCTCGCGGGGCCAGGCCGGCATCATTCGGCGAGCCCTGGTCGTTGTGCTCTTTGCGAGCGGGCTCAAGCTGATCGGAATCTCACCCCTCGGGGTGGGCATCGCAGTCCTCGCGCTCGTGATCATCGGCCCTGTGGCGTGGGCGCTCGTGCGCAGCACCGACGGGTTCCAGCACACGCCGAGTCGGGCACCGGACGTCCCGTTCTGGCGAATCGTGTGGGCGTCGGCTACCGGTGTGCCGCCTCGCTACCAGGGCGAGACCATCGCGGACGAGCCGAAGGTGGACTGGGGACGCGAGAAGTCCGCCGCCGACCCGCTCTGAGGGCCTGGGGTCCCCCCCGGAGTCACTCGAGAGCGGTCAGTCGCTCAGCAGCGTCGGTGTGCAGGTGCACGTCTTCCGAAGCGACCCGGGCGAACCACTTCAGCGCCTCGTCCCCTCTGCCGGCCCGCTCCAGAGCATCGGCGTATGCGTAGCGCAGCCGGATCGCCGACAGGTCCTCGCCGGACGCCTCGAGCGCGGGGTCGTCCCGCAGATGCGCCAGCGCTGCCTCGTGCTGGCCGAGATCAGAGCGCGCTCCCGCCACGACGATCCGTAGCTCGCGCGCCACGTCAGGACTCAGTTGAGCGGCCTCTGGTGAAGCGGCGATCTCGAGCGCCCGCTCAGGCCGCCCAAGGCCGCGCTCGCAGTCGGCCATGAGCGGCAGGTGCCGCTGGTCGCCACTGAGCCGCCGGAACGCCCGCAGCTCGGCCAGAGCGCTTTCGTAGTTCCCGCACGCGTACGCCGTCAACGCACTCGCCTCTCGCACGACCGCAACCCGGCCAGCCAAGCGACGGGCAGCGTCGGCGTGCTGGCGCGCTGCCTCGGGGTCTTCGTCGATCAACAGTCCGGCCGCAGCCAGATGGGCACCGACACGTTCAGCCATCGCCTTGGGCAGCGATCGCAATGCGGCTCGTGCCTCGCGATCGAGGGTCTGCCACGTGATGTCCTCAGGGACAGGCGGTTCTCGCCTCTCCTCGATCTCTGACAACGTGCGCTCCCTGCGGTGTCGGCTGAGCCAATCTGAGCAAATCTGCACTGCTGAAAATGGGTCTGACATGCGAAGAGGGGCCACCGTGGTGGCCCCTCTTCGGAAAGTATGTCCGGCGGCGTCCTACTCTCCCACGCAGTCTCCCACGCAGTACCATCGGCGCTGAAGGGCTTAGCTTCCGGGTTCGGAATGGGACCGGGCGTTTCCCCTTCGCTATGGCCACCGAAACTCTATGGAGTTGTGCCGTACTCCGGCCGCCGAGCACGTCGGCGGACACAGTTCCCGACCGCAACTCGGGAACCGCACAGTGGACGCTGTGATCACACGCAAATCTTGGTAAGTGGTTAAGTCCTCGGCCTATTAGTACCGGTCGGCTCCATGCGTTGCCGCACTTCCACCTCCGGCCTATCAACCCAGTCGTCTACTGGGGGCCTTACCAGGTTAACCCTGTGGGAGATCTCATCTTGAAGCAGGCTTCCCGCTTAGATGCTTTCAGCGGTTATCCCTTCCGAACGTAGCTAATCAGCAGTGCTCTTGGCAGAACAACTGACACACCAGAGGTTCGTCCGTCCCGGTCCTCTCGTACTAGGGACAGCCCTTCTCAAATCTCCTGCGCACACGGCGGATAGGGACCGAACTGTCTCACGACGTTCTAAACCCAGCTCGCGTACCGCTTTAATGGGCGAACAGCCCAACCCTTGGGACCTACTCCAGCCCCAGGATGCGACGAGCCGACATCGAGGTGCCAAACCATCCCGTC
>DASUFV010000088.1:0-3410 GCA_036274415.1 Actinomycetes bacterium | reverse complement strand
ACGATGTCCCCGTCGTTGAAGTACTTGATGGTCTCGTCGATCGCGGCGAGAAAGGCCTCTTCTGAGCCGATGTCGTTGACGGCGATCGGGGTGCCCGCTGCTGTGCCCGCCGTTGGGGCGGTGCCGGCTGTGCCTGCTGTGCCTGCTGAGCCGGGAGCGCTGGTGGACGGG
Organism: Actinomycetes bacterium; assembly: GCA_036274415.1. Classification (GTDB taxonomy): domain Bacteria; phylum Actinomycetota; class Actinomycetes; order JAHEKZ01; family JAHEKZ01; genus JAHEKZ01. The sequence continues at coordinate 3,239 of DASUFV010000088.1, read as the reverse complement.
GTGGGGTCGGACGCTGGGGAGGCGGTGCTGGCCTCAGGGGATACGTCGGTACTGGACGTCATGAAAGGAGTGGCTCCGTGCGGACAGGTGGATCGTCGGGTGCGCGGAGGGCCTGTTTCGCGTGCCGAAACCCCCAGAGACTAGCTGGAAACCGACATAACGAGCGCGAGCCTGCTCGGTCCGAGGACGCGCGGGCCCGTGGCGCGCCGGCCAGTCTACGGGGGGCCCGAACAGAGGGTCAATCGAGGGCCTCCCGCGGGCTGATCCGAGGGGCCCATCTCGGGTTAGTGGGCGGCATCGTGCCAGGTACGCCCGAATCCCACGGAGATGTCCAGCTCGACCGCCAGCGGGTACGCCGACCGCATCTGCTCGGTCACCAGCGACGCGACCGCCTCCGCCTCGCCTGGGGCCACCTCGAGGACCAGCTCGTCGTGGACCTGCAGCAGCAGCCGGGAGCGGAGGCCCTCTGAGCGGAGCTCTCGCTCGACGGCCAGCATCGCCACCTTGACGATGTCGGCCGCCGACCCCTGGATGGGGGCGTTCAGGGCCATCCGCTCGGCCATTTCGCGGCGCTGCCGGTTGTCGCTCGTGAGATCGGGCAGGTACCTGCGGCGTCCGAGGACGGTCTGGGTGTAGCCGGTCTTGCGCGCGTCGTCGACCACCGAGGCCAGATAGTCCCGCACGCCACCGAAGCGCTCGAAGTACTCGTCCATCAGCGCTTTGGCTTCATCGGTGCCGACGCCGAGCTGCTGGCTCAGGCCATACGCCGACAGGCCGTAGGCCAGCCCGTACGACATCGCTTTGATCTTGCTGCGCATCTCAGGGGTGACCGATCCGGGGTCGACCTCGAACACTCTGGACGCGACAGTCGTGTGCAGGTCTTCGCCTGAGTTGAACGCCTCGATCAAGCCGGCGTCCTCGGAAAGGTGCGCCATGATGCGCATCTCAACCTGGCTGTAGTCGGCTGTCATGAGCGACTCGTAGCCCTCGCCGACGCAGAAGGTCGACCGGATCCGACGGCCCTCTTCCGTGCGCACCGGAATGTTCTGAAGGTTCGGATCGGTCGACGAGAGCCGCCCCGTAGCTGCCACCGTCTGCATGAACATCGTGTGAATCCGGCCGTCCGGGGCGATGGACCTCTGCAGCCCCTCGACCGTGACGAGCAGTTTGCTCACATCCCGGTGCCGGAGCAGGTGAGCGAGGAAGGGGTGCTCGGTTTGCGCGTAGAGCACCGTCAGCGCGTCGGCGTCGGTGGTGTAGCCAGTCTTGGTGCGCTTCGTCTTTGGCATGCCGAGCTCGTCGAACAGCACCACCTGGAGCTGCTTGGGAGAACCGAGGTTGACCTCGCGACCGATGACGTCGTACGCCGACTCGGCGGCCCGCTTGACCTCATGAGCGAACTCGGCACGGAGCTGGTCGAGCGCTTCTGTGTCGACCGCGATGCCGGACCGTTCCATCGAAACCAGCAGTGCGGTGAGCGGCAGCTCGACGTCTGTCAGGAGCGACGTGGCTCCGATGCTCTCGACCTCAGGAGCCATTGCGGCAGCCAGCTCGAGGATCGCCAAGGCGTGAGCCCCTAGCTGCTGCGCCTGTCCGACGTCACCGTCGGCGTCCAGGCTCAGCTGGCCACTCTCATCGACGGACACGAGCTCTCGGTGCAGCCAGCGGATGACGAGGTCATCGAGGTCGTAGCTGCGCTGGTCGGGCCGAAGTAGGTAAGCGGCGAGCGCGGTGTCGAAGCTCGGAGTAGCGATCGGCATGCCCACTGCGTCCAGCGCGAGCATGGGCCCGTTCGCGTCATGCAGCACGAGCTCGTGGTCGCCGGAGTCGTCCCCGAGCCAACTGGCGAGCGCCGATCGCGCGGTGTCGTCCAGTGTGTCGAGCGCAACTGTCGCGACTGCCTTGGCATCGGTGGCAAAGGCGATCGCCTCTACTCGACCGGCGCCGGACCCCCATGCGCCACGGACGGCAACGCCAACGCGTCCGCGGCCGTTGCTCGCCAACCAGGTCTCGAGGTCAGCGGACGTCAGGATCGCCACGTCGAGCTCGGGCGCCTGGTCGACCGGCTCGTCGGCGTTCTGCAAGGTCTGTGACAGGCGCTCGCGCAGCACTCGGAACTCCAGCGCGTCGAAAACGCGATGCACCGCTTCCCGGTCCCAGTCGAGCCTCTTGAGATCCGCGGGCTTGCGGTCGAGCGGAACGTCCTTGATCAGCTCGGTGAGCTGGCGGTTGGTGATGACCTGCGCCAGGTTGGCTCTCAAGGCATCCCCGACCTTGCCTTTGGCCTCGTCGACCCGGGTCACGAGCTCGTCGAACGAGCCGAACTGGACGATCCATTTCGCGGCGGTCTTCTCACCGACACCCGGAATGCCGGGCAAGTTGTCGCTCGGATCGCCGCGCAGTGCCGCGAAGTCGGGGTACTGCGCTGGTGTGAGCCCGTAGCGCTCGAAGACCGCATCTGGTGTCATGCGTGACAGGTCGGAGACGCCCCGTTTCGGGTAGAGCACCGTGACGTGGTCGTTGACCAGTTGGAAGGTGTCGCGGTCGCCGGTGATGATTTCGACGTCGAAACCTTCTGCCGTCGCCTGGGTGGCGAGAGTGGCGATGACGTCGTCCGCCTCGTACCCGTCGACTTCGATGACCTGGATCTGCAGCGCGTCGAGCACCTCTTTGATGAGACTGATCTGACCCCTGAACTCGTCGGGTGTCTTCGACCGGTTGGCCTTGTAGTCGGCGAACTGCTCGGTGCGGAACGTCGTGCGCGACACGTCGAAAGCGACAGCCACATGAGTCGGATCTTCATCGCGCAATGCGTTGATGAGCATCGACGTGAACCCGTACACCGCGTTCGTGGGTTGACCGGTCGCTGTCGAGAAGTTCTCGACGGGAAGGGCGTAGAAGGCCCGGTAGGCCAGAGAGTGCCCATCGAGGAGCAACAGGGTCGGCGAGTCGGCCATGGCCGAATCGTACGTGTCACCTCTGACCACCCTTTCGTGGTCGCTGACACCCCTGGCCGGCGGTCAGGGCCCGCTCGAAACGGAGGCCGCGCGATGGGTAGTTTGCGCAGGTGACTGCGACCCCGCCCCCGCCCGCCCTTCCCCACGTGCCGATTCACGACCGTCTGGGAATCGAGATCCAGAGCGCAAATGTCAGTGAGGTGGTCGGCACCATCCCGGTCGCTGGCAACGAGCAGCCGTTCGGCGTCCTACACGGTGGAGCCTCTGCGGTGCTGGCCGAGA
>DASUFV010000087.1:0-4979 GCA_036274415.1 Actinomycetes bacterium | reverse complement strand
GGCCCTTCCCGACCGAGCTGTTCGATGAGGACGGCGAGCGCCTGCGCGAGGTGGGGCACGAGTACGGCACAACTACTGGGCGTCCGCGCCGATGCGGTTGGTACGACGCTGTCATCGGGCGGTATGCCGCGCGCATCAACGGAGTGACCGACTTCGTGCTCACCAAGCTGGACGTCCTCACCGGTTGGGATCAGATCCCGGTGTGCGTCGCATACGACGTGGACGGCCGCCGGTTGGACGAGATGCCCATGTCGCAGAGCGACTTCCACCACGCCAAGCCGGTGTTCGAGTACCTGCCCGGGTGGCACGACGACATCACCGGAGCCCGCAAGCTCGACGACCTGCCTGTCAACGCGCAGAACTACGTCAAAGCAGTCGAGGAGATGTCAGGCGCTCCCATCTCGGCGATCGGAGTCGGGCCGGGACGCGACGAGATCATCGAACTCAGGCCGCTGGTCTGAGCTCTTGGGCTTCCCGATGGCATGGACGACTTGAGAGTCGCCGCGACCAAATCTGACGGTGCGAAGTCCCGGCGCGAACTCCTAGCTGCCTGACGGCTTCGCGTAGTCCGATGGTGTTCCCCAGTCGATCATGACGCAGGTCTGATCACCGACCACCCAGGCGTCGTGGCCAGGGAGGATCTCACCCACGCTTCCGGCAGTGAGCTCGCTACGTTCGCCCTCGGCGGTCTCGATCTGCATGGTGCCTTGGAGCATGTAGCCGATGTGGTGGAACTGGCACCAGTCGGTCTCAGCGATGGGTTTGACGTCGTTGGACCACCGCCAGCCGGGCTCGAACGTCGTGCGGGCGACCTGCTGGTCGCCCACGTGGACGATCTCGATGCGGCCGTGCGGGAACTCGCGCACCTCGTCCGCCTTGTCGAACATGTTCATGTTGATGGCCCCCATGAAGACCTCCTCTAGGTGGATCTCTGTGGATCTCTGTGGGTCACGGTGGGTGACACCAGGAAACGCCGCTCCGGCCCGCCCGACAAGATCAGGCGGGGTGGTTTAGGGGTGGTTTGACGTAGGCCTAGCCTGGAGCCGATCTCAGCAAGCCAAGGAGCCCGTCATGACCGCACCATCGCCAGATCCCGCCCGCGGCCAAGAGGTCGTGGCGCTGGACCGCCAGCACGTCTTTCACTCCTGGTCAGCGCAGGGCGCGCTGAACCCCCTGGCCATCGCCGCAGCTGAGGGCGTCTATGTCTGGGACTACGAAGGCAACCGTTACCTCGACTTCTCGTCGCAGCTGGTCAACACCAACATCGGGCACCAGCACCCCAAGGTCGTCGCAGCGATCCAAGAGCAGGCCGGACGCCTCGCGACGGTTGCTCCTCAGCACGCGAACGACGTGCGCAGCGAGGCAGCACGTCTGATCAGCGAGCTGGCGCCGCCCAACCACAACAAGGTGTTCTTCACCAACGGTGGCGCGGACGCAAACGAAAACGCCGTGCGGATGGCCCGCTTGCACACCGGACGCCACAAGGTGCTCGCTGCGTACCGCAGCTATCACGGAAACACCTCGACTGCGGTGACTCTGACCGGCGACCCGCGACGGTGGCCCAACGAGAACGGCATCGCCGGCATCGTTCACTTCTTCGGGCCGTACCCGTACCGCTCACCGTTCTGGGCCGAAAGCGACGAACAGGAGGCCGAGCGCGCGCTTCAGCATCTCGAGGCAGTGATCCAGTTCGAAGGCCCACACACCATCGCCGCACTCGTGCTCGAGACCATCGTTGGCACCGCGGGTGTGCTGATCCCTCCGGCGCACTATCTCGCCGGCGTCCGCGAGCTGTGCAGCAAGTACGGCATCGTCTACATCGCCGACGAGGTCATGGCCGGGTTCGGACGCACCGGTGACTGGTTCGCGTACGAGCAGTTCGGTGTCGCGCCTGACCTGATCACGTTCGCAAAGGGTGTCAACTCCGGCTACATCCCGGTCGGCGGCGTGATCATCAGTGACGAGATCGCGGCGTCGTTTGACGACCGCGTCTTCCCGGGAGGACTGACGTACTCGGGCCACCCGGTGGCTGCGGCGTCCATCGTCGCGACCATCAACGCGATGCGCGACGAGGGCATCGTTGCGAACGCTCGATCGGTCGGTGAGCGCGTTCTCGGGCCGGGCCTGCGAGAGCTCGCCGAACGCCATCCCGTGATCGGTGAGGTTCGGGGACTCGGTGTCTTCTGGGCGCTCGACCTGGTCAAGAACCGCGAGACGCGCGAGATGCTCGTGCCGTACAACGCGGCAGGTGCGGCGAATGCCCCGATGGCAGAGCTGGTTGCTGCGTGCAAGAACCGCGGTCTCTTGCCGTTCACCAACTACAACCGACTGCACGTCGTACCACCGTGCACGATCTCCGAGACCGAGGCCAAGGAAGGCCTCGCGATCCTGGACGAAGCTTTCGGCGACATCGCCCAGCACTACGGGTGATGGACGTTCTCGTCGTCGGGTCGGGTGCCCGCGAGCACGCTCTCTGTCGGTCGCTTCATCTCGACGACGACGTCGACCAGATCTACTGCGCTCCTGGCAATGCCGGTACCACTCAACTGGCACGCAATGTCGAACTCGACGTTGCTGATCCGGACGCGGTGGCTGCCCTGGCGGAGTCGCTGGACGTCGATCTGGTGGTGATCGGGCCCGAGGTTCCCCTCGTGGCGGGCGCCGCTGACGCCGTACGTGCCCGCGGCATCGCGTGCTTCGGCCCGAGCGCAGAGGCCGCGCGCCTCGAGGGCAGCAAGGCCTTCGCCAAAGAGGTGATGGCAGCCGCGGACGTTCCCACGGCGCTCGCTCACGTCTGTGAGACACCGGATGAGGTGGCCGCGGCGCTCGACGCGTTCGGGCCGCCCTACGTCGTGAAGGACGACGGCCTAGCCGCCGGTAAGGGGGTCGTCGTCACTGACGATCGAGACGTCGCGCTGGCTCACGCGGCGGCCTGCGACCGCGTTGTCGTAGAGGAGTATCTCGACGGGCCGGAGGTATCGCTCTTTGCGATCACCGACGGCACGACCGTCGTCCCGCTGGAACCGGCCCAAGACTTCAAGCGGGTCGGCGACGGAGATACCGGACCGAACACCGGAGGCATGGGAGCGTACTCACCGCTGCCTTGGGCAGACGACTCCTTGGTGGACGACGTTGTTCGCACGGTCGTGCAACCGACGGTTGACGAGATGCACCGCAGGGGCACTCCCTTCTCCGGGCTGCTCTACACCGGGCTCGCGCTGACGTCGCGAGGCATCCGGGTCGTCGAGTTCAACGCACGATTCGGAGACCCCGAGACCCAAGCGGTCCTCGCCCGCCTGCAGACCCCGCTCGGCGGAGTCCTGAAAGCTGCTGCCTTGGGTCACCTCGACCAAGTCGCCGACCTCCGGTGGACGGCGGATGCAGCGGTCACGGTGGTGATCGCGGCCGACGGCTACCCGGCCGCACCGACGACGGGTGACCCGATCGACGGGCTCGACCTCGTTGACGACCTCCCGAACGCCTACGTCCTGCACGCGGGAACGCGGCGTGACGGCGACGCCGTGGTGAGCAGCGGGGGGCGCGTGCTCTCCGTCGTTGGCACCGGCGCTGACCTTCCGACTGCGAGGGCCAACGCCTACCAGGCGGTTCACGCGATCAAGCTCGCTGGCTCGCACTTCCGCACGGACATCGCCGAGCGCGCGGCGTCCGGAGACTGACGCCCAAATCCGTCCGGCCCAAATCCGTTCGACCGGGCGTCGCCGTGCACGTACCGTCGAAGCGTGGCCAGAACCGTCGACCGCTCACTTCTCCTCAGCCGATTCCTCGACGCCGACGGGCGCCTTCTGACGATGCCGCGTCGGCGAAGTGACCGGCTGGTCGTGCTCGAGCACGTTGCCCAGTCGATCGAGCCGGACACAGACCTGGACGAGTCCGCGGTGAACGCGCGACTCCGGCCGATCCATGACGATGTGGCCATGCTGCGCCGGTATCTGGTCGACGAAGGGCTTCTGCAGCGACGACCTCCAGGTGTCTATCGCCGCGCATCGTGAGACCTGGGAGACTGTTCCGGTGACGGGTCCCTCCAAGCCGGTGATTCCGGACGTGCTGGCATCGCGCTATGCCTCGGGCGAAATGGCGCGCATCTGGTCACCTGAGCACAAGGTCGTGCTCGAGCGACAGCTCTGGCTCGCCGTGCTGGACGCCCAACGCTCGCTCGGGTTGGACGTGCCGCAACAGGTCGTCGATGACTACCGAGCCGTGATCGACCAGGTCGACCTGGACTCGATCGCTGCTCGCGAGCACGTGACTCGGCACGACGTGAAAGCGCGCATCGAAGAGTTCTGCGCTCTTGCAGGGCATGAGCACATTCACAAGGGAATGACGTCGCGCGACCTCACCGAGAACGTCGAACAGCTGCAAGTGCTGCTGTCGCTGCGCATCGTTCGCGACAAGGCGGTAGCGACGCTGGCGCGCCTTGCCACCCTCGCTTCCGAGCACGCAACGCTCGTCATGGCGGGGCGTTCGCACAATGTTGCGGCGCAGGCGACCACCCTGGGTAAGCGTTTCGCGTCAGCAGCGGACGAGCTGCTGATCGCGTTCGACCGAGTTGAGAACCTGATTGATCGCTACCCGTTGCGCGGCATCAAGGGGCCGATGGGTACCAGCCAGGACATGCTCGACCTGCTCGGGGGAGATGCGAGCAGTGTCGCTGAGCTCGAGATCGAGGTGTCACGTCACCTCGGCTTCGAGCGCGTGCTCGACAGTGTGGGGCAGGTGTACCCGCGGTCGCTCGACTTCGACGTGGTGAGTGCTTTGGTGCAGATGGCCGCCGGACCCTCCTCACTCGGCACAACGATTCGGCTGATGGCCGGTCTCGAGCTGGTGACCGAGGGGTTCCAGCCAGGCCAAGTGGGCTCGTCGGCCATGCCGCACAAGATGAACACCCGTTCGTGCGAGCGGGTGAATGGCTTCGCGGTGATCCTGCGCGGCTACGCGTCGATGGTTGGCGAGCTGGCGGG
>DASUFV010000086.1:0-2650 GCA_036274415.1 Actinomycetes bacterium | reverse complement strand
CTGGGCGATCACGTCGACGGGGATGCCGCGCGCGGCCCAGACGTTGTTGAAGTTGACGCCCGCGGCCATGACGGCGACGAGCACCTGGCCGGGGCCGGGCTGCGGGGTGTCCATTTGTTCGATCTGGAACGCGGTACGCGGATCACCGAGACGCTTGGAGCGGATGACCTGCGCGAACATGCGCGCGGGCACCTCGCCAACCGGCGGAAGTGAGCCAATCGCTGGCGTCTCAGTACCGATCATGACCCTGATAAACCTCCCGAACAGCCTACCCGCTCTCTTGTGATTGTTTTAGCCAATTATTGGGGTTGGAGTGTGACGGACATACACGTTACGCGAAGATTGAGTGACGGGGGGATTAAGAGTGTGGTGTTAGGCGGCGAGGCTGAAGCCAAGGTGGTCGAGTAACTGATCGAGGGCGGTGTCGACGCCCGCATAGAGCTGGTCGAGGACGCAGCGGCGGTCGTCGGGCAGGAGCGTGTCGTAAGGGATGGGCTGGGCAGCGGCTGCCGTGAATGGGGCGTACACGCGGTGGAACAGCTTGAGGAACAGCACGCAGATGCGGAAGCCTTGCGGGGTGAGGCGGTAGGTCCGGGTCTTTGGGACTTTGATGACCAGGCCCTTGGCGCGCAGCTTGGCCAGGTCGTAGCGCAACTGACCCAGACGGTATGTGGCAGTGGTGAGTCCCAGGCTCTCAGCGGCGCGCTGGTGCAAGTCACGTGTGCGGAAACGCCCGCCACGGCTGAGGTGGGCGAAACAGGTGAGGGCTTGCATCACGGCCAGCAGGCGAGGATCGTCGAGTTTCAAGCCGGGTGTCCGACGGCCGCTGGCGGTGATGGTTGGTTGCCGCAGGCGGGCTAACTGGCCGCGGTCGACGTAGGTCTCCAGGACGTCCTGCTGGATGGCGAGGTACCGATCGTTGATGCCGCGCATGACGTGGCGGAGCTGCGGCAGGTTGCGGATCGATTTGCCGACCCCCAGGTCGAGCGTGTTGTAGCTGGTGGCCTCGTTGCGAAGCAGAAGGTGGTCACGCACGTACTGCTTGACAGAGCTGTCCTTGTACTCGCTGCGAATGACCGGGTTGCCCAGGTGATGGTCGGCGATCTGGGTCTTGAGCCCACCGCGATAGGCCTTGGTGATGCGGTAACCGAAGATGGTACTGAGCTTGTCTGGACGGCCGATGCTGCGATTGAGATCAAGTAAGCGGTCGGCCACGCGATCGAGCGCCGCCCGCTTCTTGAAAATGAGGTTGGTGCAGTATTCGACCTGACTGCAGAACAGGCGATACACGCAGTCAGTGATGCGGTTCGGGTCGGTGCTGGCGTAGAAGGGGACCAGCTCGCGCAGCCAGCCTTGAATCGGCACCTCGAGATCGGACGGGGTGAGGCTGTCAGCGAGTTGCTGCAGGCGGTCAGGGTTGGAGCATTGGACGAAGGCGTTGGCAGCCTTCCGAAAGAAGATGCCTTCGTCGTGGAGACGGCGCGCGAGCCACTCGTGTTGGTTGATGCACACCCGAGCGTTGAACGGGAAGTAGGGGCAGATGCGCAGGAACATGCGACCCCACTCCTGATCGCGCAGATAGAAGTAGTACTGCCAGACAAAACGGGTGTAGACCTCGATGCGGTTGCCACCGCTGGCGGTCGGGTAGCTGACCGCAATGCGAGCGTTCTCGCGGCTCTTCAAGATGACCGCGATGCCGAAGCGCGAGCCGAGGTGTTGATAGAAGGGTTCAACCCACTCTTCGCGACGCACGCCTTTGGGTGGTTCGACGATCCGCACGCCTTGCTGTGCGGCCAGGCGGGCGACGAAGCGGTGGTAGTCCTCCGAGACCGAGCGGAAATAGGCCTTGGTGATCGACGGCACTTGACGGTACTTGTCCAGGAAGCCGACGATCATCGCGGGCTGCTGCATGGTTTGCACGACCGCGTTGAGCAGCATACGATCGAAGCACGAGTACTGGAAGCGGATGCTCTGCTGGTGGTGCTCGACGAACGGGTTCACGGCGGGCCTCCGTCACGGATGGGTTGCACGACAACATCCCATCGTAGGTGGTCCGCCGTATCCCCCTCGGCGCCCGTCAACCCGGGGATTCCAAGGGGCAGAGCCCCTTGCCTAGTTCTGTTTGTACGGTGCAATGATTGCTCATCGCTGCCTTGAGGTCGGTTCGAGCGGGAGGGTACTCGCTTGGTCTGGTAGCTGACGTCGCAAGTCCAACCAGGGCAACCACGCCCAGGGAGGCCAGTGTGCGCCGCGGCCCTTACAGCGTGTGCGGGCCCGCCACCATTCCCGTCGCGGCGGTCCGCGAACGCGCAGTTCTCAATCACGTGGGCGCGGGTATCACGCGGCCAGGACCCTGCCGGGCAAGCGCACCGGATGTGGGCGAATACCAGCAAAGCCCTGCGCTCTGGCCGCGCGGCATTTTCCGAGTTCGGAGTGTCGCAATTCTCCGCGCAACCGAGGATGATCTTCAGGACGAGAACATTACCGTCGTCTGACACGGCGGGCTCGGGGGTCAGGTTGGCTCTATGCGCGCCTCTGCGCGGCCTCCGATGCGCGCCCATGCGACCTCGCCACCAACGATAGTGCATTGGGTAGTGCTGCCGGGCTCCAGCCGCTCGAGGGAGCTTACATCCAGCACGGCCAGATCGGC
>DASUFV010000085.1:0-23701 GCA_036274415.1 Actinomycetes bacterium | reverse complement strand
TCCGGTTGAGACGCCAGCCGAAGATGATCACCGCCCCAAAGCGCGACACAAGGGTCGCTTGCGCCGTGCCTTCACCTACGACTTCGGCGGCGTCGCGATGGCGTTCGTGTTCTCTTGGCTGTCGTTCACCCCGAGCCTGATCCCTCGGTCTGGGCTCTTTCAGGGGCTGGTCGCGGGAGTCGCAGCGGTCATCGGCTACGTGGTCGGCCTGGCGGTGACCTGGACCGTCCGACAGTTCACCCAGCGCACGCTGTCGGAGTCCGGATGGCGCCGCGCCTGGCTGATCCTTTGGATCATCGGCCTGGTCGGAACTGCGGTCGCGGTGATTCTCGGTCAGATCTGGCAGGCCGAGCTACGCGACCTGGTCGAGGCGGAAGACCAAGGGCTGCCGAAATACGGCATCTCCGTCGTCCTCGCGGTGGTTGTCTTCGTGCTGTTCGTCGGAATCGGTCGCCTGGTGCGGGACGCCTATCGCTGGCTCATGCGCATGCTGCAGAAGATCCTTCCGGTGAAGATCGCTAAGGGCCTCGCGTTCGTCGTGGTTGCTCTGGTGATCATCGCGTTCGTCAACGACTTCGTTGTCGCCAACACGTTGAAGACGCTTGACCAGGTGTTCGCGACGACGAACCGCGAGTCATACCCCGACACAGGGGAGCCCACGTCCAACGCCGTCTCCGGTGGGCCAGGCTCCAACGTCACCTGGGCGTCCCTCGGCAGGACCGGTCGAGACTTCGTGGCCGGGACGCCGACGTCCGACCAGATCTCGGACTACACCGGCGAGACAGCGATGGAACCCGTGCGGGCGTACGCCGGTCTCGGCTCCGGCGACGACCCGCGCGAACGAGCGCAGGTTGCGGTGGACGAGCTTCAGGTGCTGGGCGGCTTCGACCGCGACGTGCTCGTCATCGGCAACACCACCGGCAGTGGCTGGGTGGACGACCAGGCGATCTGGCCGTTGGAGTTCATGTACGGCGGCAACACCGCGACGGTCGGCATGCAGTACTCCTACCTTCCGAGCTGGCTGTCGTTCCTTGTCGACAAGTCGCGTGCGCAGGACTCCGGCCGAGCTCTGTTCGATGGGGTCTACGGCGTGTGGAACGAGATGCCGCGCAACGACCGGCCCAAGCTCGTCGTGTTCGGGGAGAGTCTTGGCTCATTCGGTGGTGAGACAGCGTTCAGCGGAGCGGACGACATGGCCAACCGCACCGACGGCATCGTGTTCATGGGGCCGCCCGCCGACAACACACTGGCGCACGAGTTCGCTGAGCATCGCGACCACGGGTCACCTGAGTGGCAGCCCTTGTACGAGAAGGGTGAGACGGTTCGTTACGTCGACGAGGGCTCTGACTTCCCAGGCATCCCGCCGACCGAGTGGGAGAACCCGCGCGTCGTCTACATCCAGCACGCGTCCGACCCCATCTCGTGGTGGACGCCGTCGCTGCTGACCTCCAAGCCCGACTGGTTGTCGGAGCCCCCTGGCCCAGACCGCACCGACAACATGCACTGGATCCCGCTCGTCACGTTCTTCCAAGTGTCGGCCGATCTCGCCGTCGCGAACTCTGTTCCCTATGGGCACGGGCACAAGTTCGGGCTCGTATCGGTGGACGCGTGGGCGCATGTGCTGCCTCCAGAGGGGTGGACGTCGTCGGACAGCGCCTCGCTCGGCGAGTACTTGACCGAGAACCCACCCGACCCGGTGGACTGACGCGGTCGGCGGCGGCGTGGCTCTAGCCGCCTGACACGTCGGCTTCTGCGTCGGCGTCCAGGCGTGCTGTTCTTTGGTCGTCGAGCCAGCCGTCGGGCAGGACGACACGGCGAGGCGAGCCTTGGCGTCCCCGCGGCACTCCTATCTCGGACGCGGGGAATTGTTGGTCGGGGTCGATCTGCGCCAGCAACGCGTCCAGCTCGGACAGCGCCGACACTTTGCCGAGGGCCGATCGCACTTCGCTGCCGACCACGAAGCCTTTGAAGTACCACGCCATGTGTTTACGCAGGTCGGTGAGCCCGCGCGTTTCGCCCATCAGCTCGGCCAGCAGCTCGCCGTGCCGCCGCACCATGCGCGTCACCTCGCCGAGCGACGGTGGTGGCGGCACGGGACGCCCGGTGAACACCGCAGCGAGATCGCGGAAGAGCCATGGGCGTCCGAGGCAGCCACGTCCGATCACGACACCGTCGCAACCAGTCTCGGCCATCATCTGGAGCGCGTCGGACGCCTCCCAGATGTCGCCGTTGCCGAGCACGGGAATGCCGACGTGCCGTTTCAGTGTGGCGACGGCGTCCCAGTCGGCGGTTCCCGAGTAGTGCTGGTCCGCGGTTCGGCCGTGCAGCGCGATCGCCGCGCTTCCGGCGTCCTCGGCGATGCGGCCAGCATCGAGATAGGTGAGGTGGTCACGATCGATTCCCATGCGGGTCTTCATCGTGATCGGCACGCCATGCGGCTCGGCGGCGCGAACCGCCTCGGTGAGGATGTCGCGCAGCAGGTCACGCTTCCACGGCAAGGCTGCACCGCCGCCTTTGCGCGTGATCTTCGGAACGGGACACCCGAAGTTGAAGTCGACGTGGTGGACGCCGAACTCGCCGACCAAGATGCGCACCGCGTCCCCGACGTAGCGGGGGTCGACTCCGTACAGCTGCACCGAGCGCGTCTGCTCCAGCGGGTCGAAGGCGAGCATCGAGAGCGTCTTGGGCTGACGCTCGACCAGCCCCCGACTCGTGATCATCTCGCAGACGTAGAGTCCGGCACCTTGCTCAGCAGCCAGCCGACGGAACGCCGCGTTCGTGATCCCGGCCATTGGCGCAAGCACGACCGGAACGGGAACCTCAACCGAACCGATCCGCACCGACCGCCACCTACCTCAAGAACGACGCTTTCACCCACTCTGCCGCAACAATCTCCGCATTCATTCCGGGGATAACCAACGTCGCGGCCCTTACGCGTCCACAACTCCTCGCATCAGCGGATGCGGCCGCGCTTAGAGGGCGACTGTAGGCGAATGAGTCTCAGAACCCGAGACCTGCTGGACGCCGTTAGCTGGATCGCTCAGGACCAATCCGGCCTCATCACAGCCGCGCAGCTGGCCGAAATCGGAGTGATCCGTTCGACGTTGTCTCGCAGGATCCGAAGCGGCGGGCAGTGGCGACGCGTCCTGCCCGGTGTGTACCAGGTCACCGAGGGCGCCCTTAGCCTCGACCAGCGTGACCAGGCCGGGCTGCTCTTCGCGGGAAAGGGCGGAGTTCTCACGGGCTCGCCCGGACTCCGACGCCACGGTATTCGCTACCTGCCCGAACCACCCGAGACCGCCAATGTCCACGTCGCCATTCCGATCCAGCGGCATCGCAAGTCGGCAGGATTCGTCACCGTTGAGCGAACGCAACGACCACCCGCGCCCCTGTCCATCGACGGGTTCCCGGTCGCTTCGATTGCACGAAGCCTGGTGGACGCTGGACGCCGCATCGTCGATCGGCGGTCGACCCGGGCGTTCGTTCTGGAGGCGATTCAACGCGAGCTGACGAACATCGAGCAGATCGACCGCGAGCTCCGTCGAGCGCAACGCCGCGGCACCGCGCTGCTGCGTGACACGCTCGACGAGGCGCGCGCCGGCGTCCGATCTGCCCCTGAAGCCGAGCTTCGTGCGCACATGCTGAGGGCGAAGATGCCTGCCGCTTTGTGGAATCCGTCGCTACTACTACCGAACGGGGCGTTCTTGGCACAGCCCGACGGACTGATCGAGGAGTCTATGACCGTCCTGGAGGTGCAGTCCGAGGAGTACCACTCGACGGGACGTCAGTGGAGGGAGACGCTGCAACGTGCGTCGATCTACAGCGCCCACGGGTTGTTGGTCGTCCACATCGTTCCAGCGGACATGCGTCGGAACCCGGCCATGACGCTCCGGCTGATCGGCGAGACGCATAGGGAAGGGTTGAACCGACCCCGCCCACACGTCTTCGTTGAAGACACCAGGGGGACTGGGCTCCCTCGGTAGTGGGGTTTTCCCCAGGATGAAGTGGGAGGTTGTTGCGAGGGAGTGGGTGAAAGCGTCGTTGTTGGGTTAGAAGGCGGGGAGGTGGGGGGTGAGGTACTCGGGGAGTGAGTCGATGGAGATGCGGTCTTGTTTCATCGAGTCGCGTTCGCGGACGGTCACCGCGTGGTCGTCCAGCGAGTCGAAGTCGATGGTCACGCAGAACGGCGTGCCGATCTCGTCCTGACGGCGATATCGGCGTCCGATCGCTCCCGCGTCGTCGAACTCGACGTTCCAGCGTTTGCGCAGCGTGGACGCCACGTCGCGCGCCTTCGGCGAGAGGTCGGCGTTGCGCGACAGCGGCAGCACGGCCACCTTCACCGGTGCCAGGCGCGGGTCGAGGCGTAGCACGGTGCGCTTGTCGACGCCGCCCTTGGCGTTGGGGGCTTCGTCCTCGGCGTACGCATCGAGCAGAAACGCCAGCATGGCGCGGTTGACGCCGGCCGCCGGCTCGATCACGTAGGGGTACCAGCGCTCTCCCGACTCCTGGTCGAAGTACGACAGGTCTTGCCCGGAAGCCGCCGCATGCGCTTTGAGGTCGTAGTCGGTGCGGTTGGCGATGCCCTCGAGCTCGCTGAACTCCTGGCCACCGAAGTTGAACCGATACTCGATGTCGACCGTTCGCTTGGAGTAGTGCGAGAGCTTCTCTTGCGGATGCTCGTACAGCCGAAGGTTGTCAGCGGCGATGCCGAGGTCGGTGTACCAGGCAAGCCGTTCGTCGATCCACCGTTGATGCCACTCTTCGTCAGTACCGGGTTGGACGAAGTACTCCATCTCCATCTGCTCGAACTCGCGAGTGCGGAAGATGAAGTTGCCCGGCGTGATCTCGTTGCGGAACGACTTGCCGACGTTGGCGATTCCGAACGGAACCTTGCGTCGCGCGACCAGCTGCACGTGAGGGAACGAGATGAACAGACCCTGCGCCGTTTCCGGCCTCAAGTACGCGATGCCGGAGCCGTCCTCTACAGCGCCCAGCTCGGTCTTGAGCAACCCGTTGAACATCTTCGGTTCAGTGAACTGCCCCTTGTTGCCACAGTTCGGGCAGTTGATCTCGGCGAGCGACTCCGGAGCGCGCTTGTGCTTTGCTTCGAACGCCTCTTCCAGCTCGTCCGCACGAAAACGCTTGTGACACGACAGACACTCGGTCAGCGGGTCGACGAACGCAGAGACGTGACCGGACGCCTCCCACACCTCGCGCGCCAAAATCACCGACGTATCGACACCGACCACGTCATCGCGCTCACGAACCACCGACTGCCACCACTGGCGCTTGACGTTCTCTTTGAGCTCGACGCCCAGCGGGCCGTAGTCCCACGCAGCCCTCTGACCGCCGTAGATCTCCGAGCTCGGAAACACCAGTCCCCGTCGCTTGCACAGGGATACCAGGGTTTCGACCAGGTCAGCAGCCACCGGCAAAGGCTATCTGGAACGGTCGAAGGTGCTCGCATCGCCTGCGAGGTCGCCGGACGCCGAACGCTCGCCGTCCGCGTCCACCGCAAACAGCACCTCGAACGCGGTCGGCTCGTCGATCGCCCGGGACATGAGCGGTACGGCGTTGACCTTCACGTCGTACTGAGACAGCGCCGTGCGATACGCGCCGACCGACGTCCACCGGGACGTCATCGCCCACAGCGACGGGTCGTCGGACGCCCTGCCCACCTCGACGCCGCGGCACCCCGGTTGCGATCCGAGCAGTCGAGCAAGGGAGGGCAGTGCCTCGGTCAAGCCCACGGCTCGGTCGCCCTCTACGGCGAACCGCATCACGACCACCCACTCGGTCACCTGGCCATCCTGTCGCATCACCTCGCGCACCCGACCCGCCGGCCGGATGAGTGATGGACCACGATGGTCGGGTGCCGAACGACCGCCGACCCACTGCACTTGAGCGCTTCAGTGGACCGCTACTCCTCAAGCTCTCGCGGGTGCCGCGCTGGATGTTGCTGGTTGCGGTTCTCGCACTCACGGTCGCGGGCTTGCTGCTCGAGAACGTCCTGGGCGGCGTCCTGTTGCTGCTGCTGGCCGCCTTCTTGGCCTGGCTCGCCGTGCTGGGCTGGCCCAGCCTGGCCCCGGTCGGACGCCTACTCCGCCTGCTGGTCATCGGACTCGTGGTCTATGTCGCTTTCACCAAGCTGATCTAACGACTGACTTTGACAATCGTTTTCATCTGAGCGAGGGTGGGAACCGTGTCCCGCCCAGCCAGGCTCAGCTACCCGAGATCGGCGTTGGTCGCCATCTCGCTGGTGGTGCTGTCAGCACTGGGCCTCTCAGGCTGCGGCGATGCGGCGGGTGATTCCGATGACGCGGGGCTGTCGGTCGTCGCCAGCTTCTATCCCCTGCACTATGCGGTCGAGCGGGTCGGTGGGAACGAAGTCGAAGTGACCAACCTGACCAAACCCGGTGCAGAGCCGCACGATCTCGAGCTCGCCCCACAGGACGTCGCCGCGCTCAGCGACGCCGATCTAGCCGTCTACCTCGCGGACTTTCAACCTGCGGTGGACGACGCCCTCGCGTCCTCGGACACCCACACGCTCGACGTGAGCGATGCTGCCGATCTGTCGTTGCACGACGAGGACGGCGCCACCGATCCACACTTCTGGCTCGACCCGCTACGACTGGCGGACGTCGCCGATGCGATCGCAGCCGAGCTGAGCTCGGTGTCGCCGCAATCAGCGGCAACCTTCGAAGAGAATGCCGCTGATCTGCGCGCTGATCTCGTCGAGCTCGGCGCGTCGATCGACAAGGGCCTCGCTCGGTGCGACAGTCGACTTCTCGTGACGAGCCACACCGCGTTCGGCTATTTGGCGGACTCGTACGGCCTCGAGCAAGTCGGCCTCACTGGCCTCACGCCAGACAGCGAACCGACGGCGAGTGACCTCGCCGAGATCACCGACTTCGTCAGCGCAAACGACGTCACGACCATCTTCTACGAGGCGTTGGTCAGCCCTGACGTCGCAGAGGCCGTCGCTGGTGCGACCGGTGCTGATACGGCGATGCTCGATCCCATCGAAGGTCTCACCGACGATTCGGCGGGCGACAACTACGTCGAGGTGATGCAGTCCAACCTGGCTGCTCTGCGGGAGGGGTTGGGGTGCTCGTGAACACACTCGCGGAGCTTCGGGACGCGGCGTTCGGCTACGACGACCACGTCGTCCTGCGCGACGTCAGCACGACGATCGACGCCGGCGACTTCATGGCGATCGTGGGCCCCAACGGAGCTGGTAAGTCCACGCTCGTGAAGGGCATTCTCGGCCTGGTCGACTTCGCTGCCGGCGAGGTCGACATGTTCGGCGTACCCGCGAGCGCGCTGAAAGACCGGTGGCGGGTCGGATATGTGCCACAGCGACAGACCGCTGGTGGGCCGATCCCCACAACCGTGAAAGAGCTGGTGTCGAGCGGACGCCTTGCGCGCCAAGGCCTGTTCGGCCGC
The DNA here is from genome assembly GCA_036274415.1 of Actinomycetes bacterium. Classification (GTDB taxonomy): domain Bacteria; phylum Actinomycetota; class Actinomycetes; order JAHEKZ01; family JAHEKZ01; genus JAHEKZ01. Next base: position 16,255 of record DASUFV010000085.1, on the reverse strand, counting down.
AACTCGGCGCGGGACCGGATGGCGGTCGAGCAAGCCATGGAACGCGTGGGCGTTCATCACCTCGCGCACACTCCGGTGCACCGGTTGTCGGGAGGGCAGCAACGCCGAGTGCTCATCGCGCGCGCGCTAGCCGGGGATGCTCAACTGCTGGTACTCGATGAGCCCACAGCGGGCGTAGACGTCGATGCGCAGGCAGCAGTGGTCGAGGTGCTGGCGGATCTGAGTGCCGACGGCGTGACCGTTGTCGTCGTGACACACGACCTCGAACCGTTCGCCCAGTTGCTCACCCGCGTGCTGTGGGTCAGCCGCGGACGGATCACGTACGACGGCGAGCCGACGCAGGCGATCATCGCCGCGGCGAGTGAGCCGTTCAGCCATCACGACCATGGTGACGAACAACCGCGCGAAACCATGCCCGACGACCTGCGGCCAGGTGGTTGAGATGCCTCTGGAGTTCCTGCAGTACGACTTCATGCAGAGGGCACTGATCGCATCGATTCTGGTCGGGCTTGCAGCCCCCAGTGTTGGGATCTTTCTGGTGCAACGACGTCTTGCGTTGATGGGCGATGGCATGGGCCACGTCGCACTGACCGGTGTGGCGCTCGGCTTGCTGCTCGGATGGGCACCGGTTGGTGTTGCCTTGGTGGCGGCGGCGTCCGGTGCGGTGATCATCGAGCTGTTGCGCAGCCGCGGACGAACGACGAGCGACCTGGCACTGGCGATCATGTTCTACGGAGGGATCGCCGGAGGCGTCGTGCTGATCGCGAAGGCTCCGGGCGCATCGGCTCTGAGCCTCAACCAGTACCTGTTCGGCGCCATCACCACGACCAGCCCCAGGGATCTGGCGGTCTTTGCCGTGCTTTCGGCGGTCGTGCTCGCACTCACGCTCGGCCTCGCCCGGCATCTGTTTGCCGTTTCGAACGACGAGGAGTTCGCCACCGCCAGCGGGCTGCCCGTTGTGCAGCTCAATCTGCTGCTGGCGGTTCTGACCGCAACCACGGTGGTCGTCTCGATGCGAATCGTGGGGTTGCTGCTGATCAGTGCCCTGATGGTGGTGCCGGTCGCCACTGCCCAGCTCTTCGCACGAAGCTTCCGGGCCACGATGGCGTACGCGCTCGCGATCGGCCTGGGGTGCGCGGTGGTCGGCGTCTCGACGTCGTACTACACGAACACGCCGTCCGGCGGTTCCATCGTTCTGACCGCGATCGCCGTCTTCACCATCGCAGCTGTCATCACCGCGGTTGTTCGTACTCGCACCAAGATGTCCCGCCCGCAAGAGCTCCGCGCGCAAGAGCAAGGTTTCTCGTCATGACCACGTCATCCAGGTCCTCCAGGTCAGCCGCCTCCACGTCGTCCCCGCGCTCAACGCGCCAACGTCGTGCCGTTCGCGAGCTGATGGACTCGCTCGACGAGTTCAGCAGCGCCCAAGAGATTCACGCCCGACTACGGGACGCGGGTTCGAACGTCGGTCTCACGACCGTCTACCGGACGCTGCAGTCGATGGCACAAGCGGGCGAGGTCGACGTCCTGCGGCCTGAAGACGGCGAGGCCCGCTATCGCAGCTGCACGTCAGCACATCATCACCACCTGATGTGCCGTGCCTGCGGAAGGACGCTGGAGGTCGACAGCCCGACGGTGGAGCGCTGGGCCGAGCGCGTGGCCACAGACCATGGCTTCACCGAGATCAGCCACACGCTCGAGATCTTCGGACTCTGCTCCGACTGCAACCCCTGAGCCACGTCGGCGTCCACGTGACGCGCGTCAGGTCAGGGGATCGGCGCCGCCGTAACGCCGGTCGCGACTGGCGTACTGCTCAATCGCCTTCCAGAGGTGGCGGCGGTCGACGTCCGGCCAGAGTTCGTCGAGAAAGACCAGTTCGGCGTAAGCGCTCTGCCAGAGCATGAAGTTGGAGATGCGCTGCTCCCCCGATGACCGGATGAACAGGTCGACGTCCGGCAGTTCTGGTTCGTCGAGGAACCGCGCGATCGTGCGCTCGTCGACGCGAGTCGGATCGATGCGCCCCTCGGACACCGCCCAGGCAATGGACGCCGCCGCATCCGCGATCTCAGCGCGCCCTCCGTAGTTGACGCACATCGTCAAGGTGAGCACCGAGTTGTGCTGGGTGAGACGTTCTGCCTCCTCCAGCTCCTTGATGACAGTCTTCCAGAGCCGCCGGCGACGTCCGGCCCAGCGAACCCGCACGCCCATCTCATGCATCTCGTCTCGCCTGCGGCGGATCACGTCACGGTTGAACCCCATGAGGAAGCGCACCTCGTCAGGCGACCGCTTCCAGTTCTCGGTGCTGAAGGCGTAAGCGGACAGATACTTGACGCCGATCTCGATCGCGCCCTCGACCAGGTCGAAGAGCGCGGCTTCGCCGGCCTTATGACCCTCGGTTCGAGGCAGTCCCCGGTGCTTGGCCCATCGGCCATTACCGTCCATCACGACTGCGACGTGCCTCGGGACCAGCTCCGGATCGAGCGGAGGAGGCGTCACACCGCTGGGGTGAGGATTCGGCGGGCGCACCCGGCGCGCGCTCACTTGCGCTCCACCAGCCGAAGCGACCGAAGCGACCGCTCGAGGTGCCACTGCGTGTACGCGGCAACGACGCCAGTGCTTTCTCGCAGATGCCGCGCGTCGGCCTGGTCGACGACGTCCCAGTCTCCGGTCAGAAGAGCGGAGAGCACGTGGAGAGCACCAGCGCTGATCGTGGCCGATCCCGCAGGCCGGTCGTCTTTGCAAACCGAACCGCCCGCGTCGATCGAGAGCCAACGATGTGGCCCTGGCGCACCGCACCGGGTGCACTCGTCAAAGCTCGCGGCGTATCCAGCGACGGCAAGCGACCGAAGCAGGTACGCATCGAGCACCGCACCGGCGTCGTGTTCGCCGGCGGCCAGTGCCCGTAGACCTCCGACCAGCAGGAGGTACTGCTGCACCGCAGGCTCCTTCTCGACGTCGGTCAGCCGCTCAGCGGTCTCGAGCATGGCGGTTCCCGCCGTGTAACGGGGATAGTTCCCGGCGAGCTCCGCCCCGTACGACGCCAAGGACTCGACCTGCGTGACGATGTCCAGCGACCGCCCGGTGTGGAACTGGACGTCGATGTGCGTGAACGGTTCGAGGCGCGACCCGAACTTCGACGAAGTCCTGCGCACCCCTTTGCCGACCGCTCGAACGCGTCCGTGCTCACGGGTCAGCACCGTGACGATGCGGTCGGCCTCACCCAACTTCTGGGTGCGCAGCACGACGCCCTCGTCTCGGTACAGGCTCACCGTGACATTCTCCCCTGACCGCGCCCTTCCTCTGGCCGCGGACGCGGCGCGTCGTCAGGCGGCTCGTGAGGCCCGGTTGATCGCGCTGACCACGGCCTTCAGGGAGGCGGTGAGAATGTTGGCGTCGACGCCGACGCCCCACAACACCTGCCCGTCGATCGCGCACTCGAGGTAGGCCGCCGCCTTGGCGTCCCCACCGGAACTCATCGCGTGCTCGGCATAGTCGAGGACGCGGACGTCTCGGCCAATCGTTGAGAGCGCGTCGACGAAAGCCGCGATGGGGCCATTGCCGTTGCCCTCGAGCTCCTGCCGTTCCCCGTCCACGTACATGCCCACCCGGAGCGCATCGCGCTCGCCCTGCGCGCTCGAGGTGTGCACCGCGTTCAGCTGCAGTGGACCGGTGGACGCCAGGTACTCCGCCTCGAAGATCTCCCACATCTGCTCGGGAGTCACTTCGCCGCCGGAATCGTCAGTGTGCTGCTGCACCACGCCGCTGAACTCGATCTGCAGTCTGCGCGGCAGGTCGAACTGGTGCTCCGCCTTCATGATGTAGGCGACGCCGCCCTTGCCGGACTGGCTGTTGACGCGGATGACTGCCTCGTACGTGCGTCCGACGTCTCGCGGGTCGATCGGCAGGTAAGGCACCGCCCAAGGAATGTCGTCGATCGTGGCGCCAGCGGCGGCCGCTTCGGCGTCCAACGCCTCGAAGCCCTTCTTGATGGCGTCCTGGTGCGACCCGCTGAAAGCGGTGTAGACCAAGTCGCCACCGTAGGGGTGACGAGGGTTCACGGGCAGCTGGTTGGCGTACTCGGTGACGCGGCGGATCTCGTCGATGTCCGAAAAATCGAGCATCGGGTCGATTCCCTGGCTGAACAGGTTCATGCCGAGGGTCACGATGCAGACGTTGCCGGTGCGCTCACCGTTGCCGAACAGCGTGCCCTCGATGCGATCCGCCCCGGCCATGTAGCCCAGCTCTGCAGCGGCAACGGCAGTGCCGCGGTCGTTGTGAGGGTGCAGCGACAGAATCACCGAGTTCCGCCGCGCGAGGTTTCGGTGCATCCACTCGATCTGGTCGGCGTACACGTTGGGTGTCGCCATCTCGACGGTGGCCGGCAGGTTGATGATCACCTTGCGGTCGGGGGACGCGTCCCACTCCTCGATCACCGCGTTGCAGACCTCGACGGCGTAGTCCAGCTCGGTTCCGGTGAACGACTCAGGTGAGTACTCGTACGAGACCTCGACCGCGGGCACGGTCTCCTCGAACTTCTTGCACAACCTGGCGCCCTGCACGGCGATGTCCTTGATGCCGTCCTTGTCGAGGCCGAAGACAACCTCTCGTTGCAGTGTGGACGTCGAGTTGTACAAGTGGACGATCGCGCGCTTGGCGTCTCGGATTGACTCGTAAGTGCGCTCGATGAGGTGTTCGCGTGCTTGCGTCAACACCTGGATGACGACGTCGTCCGGGATGAGGTCTTCCTCGATCAGCTCACGGACAAAGTCGAAGTCAGTCTGCGAGGCCGAGGGGAAGCCGACCTCGATCTCCTTGAAGCCCATGTCGACGAGCAGCTGGAACATCTTGCGTTTGCGGGCCGGGCTCATCGGGTCGATCAGCGCCTGATTGCCGTCACGCAGGTCGACCGAGCACCACTGCGGCACCTTGGTGATGACGGCGTCCGGCCACGTCCGGTCGGTCAGGCCGATGACCGGGAAAGGCTGGTACTTGTGGATCGGCATGCGGCTGGGCTGCTGCACCCGTGGCGCGCGCTCAGGCTGGCGCTCAGATTGGGGATGCTGTGACATTGCGGAGGTCTCCTCGGATCTGCTGGACGGGGGCGTGACCGGAGGAAGCACGAGACCCCGCGGCGAGGAGACCGGTCGGGTTAGGCCTCGCCGCGGCTGCCAAGAAGCAGTCGCACGTTCAGCATCCCGAGCAGTGTAGCGCAGCCGTCCGCTTGACCCCGAGCCTGTGCTCGGCGCGCATTGCGCTACCCGTACGAGGGGTCGGCTACGGTCGGGCCATGACCGGATCGCCCTCGCCGGACGCGGCAACGGCTCAACGCGACACCAGCGCGCGCCGCACCGCACGGGTGGTGGCCGCGACAATCTCCGACCCGCGCCTGCTCCGTGGTCTCGCGGTGGCCGTCATCGCGGTTGTCCTGCTCTTGCAGGTGGTCAACTGGCTGTTCGACGGCATCAAGCATCTGCTCTTTCTCGTCCTGCTCGCCTGGCTCTTCGCCATCGCCATGGAGCCGGCCGTTTCTTGGCTGGCCAGACGCGGTTGGCGTCGGGGGCTCGCGACCGGATTCGTCATGCTGGCGATCTTCCTGGCGATCGTGATCTTCTTTGCGGTCTTCGGGGCGCTGTTCATCGAGCAGGTCGTCAATCTCGTCAAGGCCCTGCCTGACACGCTCACCACGCTGATCGACTGGGTCAACCGGACGTTCAACACGAACTTCGACCCGAGTCAGATCACCGATGTTCTCGAGATCACGCCAGAGCGTGTGACCGAGTGGGCGTCGACCATCGGGCTGGGCGTCTTCGGCTTCTTCACGTCTCTGGTTGGCGTCGTCTTCGACCTGTTCACCGTCCTGCTGTTCGCCTTCTACTTCTCCGCGGACGGGCCTCGCTTGCGCAAGACCGTGGCGTCCTGGCTGCCGCAGCAGAGTCAGCGGGTCACGCACCAGGTCTGGGAGATCGCCATCGAGAAGACCGGCGGCTACGTGGTCTCGCGCGTCATCCTTGCGGTGTTCTCGGCGTTCTTCACGTCGTTGTTCCTACTCATCATCGACGTGCCGTACTGGTTGCCCTTGGGCATCTGGACCGGAGTGGTGTCGCAGTTCATTCCGACCATCGGTACCTACCTCGGCGGCTCGCTTCCCGTGCTCTTCGGCTTCGGCAGCAGCACCTGGGACGGCATCCTCGTCATCGCGTTCATCATCGTGTACCAGCAGATCGAGAACTACGTGTTCACGCCGCGCATCAGCAACCGCACGATGAACATTCATCCGGCGATCGCCTTCGCGGCCGTGATCGCGGGTGGGGCTCTCGCCGGAGCACTCGGTGCGCTGATCGCGATACCTGTCGTGGCCAGTATCCAGGCGATCATCGAGACCTACGGTCGACGCTACGAGCTCATCCCCGAGATCGAGCATCACGACAAGGACGAGGCTGTCGTTGCCGGCCCACCCGCTGGACCGCCAGCCGAGGGCGAACCCACTCCCGCGTAGTTCGCGTTCAGTCGAAGCCCAGCCGCCGGAGCTGCTTGGGGTCGCGCTGCCAGTCCTTGGCCACCTGCACGTGCAGGTCCAAGAACACCGGGACGCCGAGCAGTGCCTCGATGTCGCGCCGAGCCACCTGGCCGACCTCCCGGAGCCGCACGCCTTGGCGTCCGATGATGATCGCCTTCTGACTCGGCCGCTCGACGAACATCGTCGCCCGCACGTCGGTCAACGGTCGGTCTGGTGGCCGCTCTGCACGCGGGACGATCTCGTCGACGACGACTGCGAGCGAGTGTGGCAGCTCGTCGCGGACGCCCTCGAGCGCGGCTTCCCGGATGAGCTCGGCCACGCGGACATCTTCGGGTTCGTCGGTCGTCTGCCCCTCGGGGAAGAAAGCCTCACCCTCGGGCACGAGTTGCAGCAGGAGGTCGACCAACAGGTCGACCTGGTCACCCGTGCGCGCCGACAACGGAACGACCTCAGCCCACTCGAACCCGTTCTGCTCAGCCAATGCCGCCACCGCAGCCAGATGCGCTAACAGCTGGTCGGGCTTCACCAGGTCGGTCTTCGTCACGGCGGCCACCTTGGGGGCCTTGCGCGCCTTCGCAGCCTCGGCGGTGATCCGGCGGTCCCCTGGCCCGATCGCCTCGTCGGCGGGAAGCGTCACGACGACCACCTCGACGTCCGCTAGCGCGGCACGTACTTCGTCGTTCAGGCGCTGACCGAGCAGCGTTCGCGGTTTGTGGAGCCCGGGAGTGTCGACGAGCACGAGCTGCCCCTGCGGACGATGCACGACTCCTCGGATGACGTGACGTGTGGTCTGGGGTCGGCTCGAGGTGATGGCGACCTTTTCTCCGGTGAGGACGTTCACCAACGTCGACTTGCCGGTGTTCGGGCGTCCAACCACCGACACCAGCCCTGACGTATAGGTCACCGGACGATCCTAGGTGCCACCGTTCGTAGGCTGTCGGCGTGCAGATTCGCGATGCCACCGAGGACGACTGGCCGCAGCTGTGGCCGATCATCAAGGCGGTGGTGGACGCGGGCGAGACGTACGTCTGGCGGCCGACTCCCGACAGCGACCGCATGCGCGAGATCTGGCTCGAGCCGGATCCTTGGCATGTCGTGGTCGGCATCAAGGATGGAACGGTCGTGGGCACCGCCAAGTGCGGGCCCAATCGACCCGGAAGAGGCGCACACGTCGCCACCGCCAGCTTCATGGTCGACCCCGCACGCCAGGGCGAAGGCACCGGACGTGCCCTCGCGACGTACATGCTCGACTGGGCGGCGAATGCCGGCTATCTCGGCATGCAGTTCAACGCTGTGGTCGAGACGAATACCGGCGCCCTCGCTCTGTGGGAGTCGCTCGGCTTCTCCCGAGTCGGTGTCGTGCCGCGCGCGTTCGATCACGCCACGCAGGGCCTGGTCGGCCTCACTGTCATGTACCGCGACCTGCAGCCGCATCCACCACGATGAGCCGGACGCCGTCGCCGCCCAGGTCACGGACGGCAGCGGCACCCTCGGCGTCCGCGTCGTCACGATCGCTGACCAGCGCGGCCGCCTCCAGACCGCGGGCACCGGCGGACACAGCTTGCGCGACCGCGGCTTGCAGCGCCGACAACTGCAACGAGGGCAGGCTCACCGATGCGGACGCGTACGTGCGTCCTGTCTCATCGCGCACCGCCGCCCCTTCGGCAGCACCCACCCTGCCGCGTGCGCCGCGCGCGAGGGTGACGAGCTTGGCGTCCTCGGCGTCCAGCGCCTCTGGATCAGTCATCGACGACCGCCTGGTTCTCAAGTTCCTTCACGTCGGCATCGGGGAGCCGGCTGACTAGGATCGTGCCGACCTGGTTGCGCCGGCCGCGCGCGGCTTCGGCACACAGCTGGAGGCCGGCCACCTCGACCGTGGCGCCGGGGATCGGCACCTTGCCGAGGTACTTGGCGAGCAGACCGCCGACGGTCTCGACGTCGTCGATCACGTCTTCCTCCAATGACACATCGAGCGCTTCGGCCAGCTCATCGACGTGCAATCGTGAACTGACGCGCAGCGACCCGTCCTCGAGTGCTTCGATCGTTGGGCCCTGGTCGACGTCGTACTCGTCGCTGATCTCACCAACGATCTCTTCCAAAATGTCTTCGATGGTGACCAGGCCGGCGACGCCGCCGTACTCGTCGACGACGATCGCGATGTGCGTTCGGCTGGCCTGCATGTCCTTGAGCAGCTCATCCGCCGCTCGGCTGTCTGGCACGAAGAACGCCTGCCGCATGACGGACTCGACCTTCTGCGTTGACTCGGCGTCGCGGTGGTCGAAGACGCGCTTGGCGATGTCTTTCAGATACACGACGCCGACCACGTCGTCCTCGTTGTCGCCAATGACCGGGATGCGGCTGAACCCGCTCCTCAAGCCGAGGGAGAGTGCCTGCCTGAGGGTCTTGTGCCGCTCGATGAACACCATGTCGGTGCGAGGAACCATGACTTCACGGGCGAGCGTCTCGCCGAGCTCGAAGACCGAGTGGATCATCTGACGCTCTTCGTCCTCGATCAGGGAACGCTCCTCTGCGAGGTCGACCAGGTCTCGCAGCTCGGCCTCACTCGCGAACGGTCCGTCTCTGAAGCCTTTGCCTGGCGTGAGGGCGTTACCCAGCAGGATCAGGACCTTGGTCAGCGGTGACAGCACCGTGGCCAGACGGTAGACGAACGGAGCGGTCACGAGCGCAATGCGAGCGGCGTGCTGACGCCCCAGCGTCCGAGGTGCGACACCGACGACGACGTAGTCCACGACGACCATCACGCTCGCCGCGACCAGCACCGCCTCCCAGCGCGCGTCGAACACGTCGAGTGCCACAACACTGACCAACACGACGCTTGTGATCCGCGCCACGGCCCGCAGGAACATCGCGACGTTGACATACCGCGCCGGGTCGCTCTGTACGTAGCGCAAGGCGTCCACACCGCGACGACCTTGCCGTTCATAGGTCTCGACGCTCACGCGCGAGACCCGGTTGATCGCGGCGTCCGCGGCTGAAAGGACGCCAGCCACGCCTACGAGCACGGCTGCGGCAAGAAGGAGCCAGACGTCGTTGGCGGTCATGACGCGGCGGCGTTCCTGAACTGCCCGAGCAGCCGGGCTTGCAGACCGAACATCTCGCGCTCGTCGGACGGTTCGTGATGGTCGTAGCCGAGCAGGTGCAGGACGCCGTGCGCACACAGCAACCGCAGCTCCGCTGCGGTGTCATGCCCGGCCTCCTCGGCCTGCGTCACGGCGATCGCCGGGCACAGGACGACATCGCCAAGCAGTGCTGTGTCGGCTCCCCCCTCGTGCTCATCGGCCAGGTCGTCCATGGGAAAGGCCAGTACGTCGGTCGGCCCGGGCTCGCCCATGTACATCTCGTGCAGCCGTGACATCTCGGGCTCGTCGACCAAGGTCACCGAGAGCTCGACGGACGAGTCGACCCCCATCTCACCGAGGACGAACTGGGCCAGCTCGGCTAACTCGTCCTCGTCGACGGCAGCGCCGGACTCGTTGCTCACGGCGACGGTCACCTGGGGCCTCGCTGCGGACGGGAGTCAGGGGCTTCGTCATTGTCATAGCGCGAGTACGCGTCGACGATGTCGCTGACCAGTCGATGTCGAACGACGTCACGTGAGGTCAACTGCGTGAACTCGACATCATCGATGCCGTCGAGGATGGTACGTACGACTTTCAAGCCACTTCGGATGCCACCGGCCAGGTCGATCTGCGTGATGTCTCCCGTCACGACCATCTTCGAGTTGAAGCCCAGGCGGGTCAGGAACATCTTCATCTGCTCAGGGGACGTGTTCTGGGCCTCGTCCAAGATGATGAACGCGTCATTCAGAGTTCGTCCGCGCATATACGCCAGCGGAGCCACTTCGATGGTGCCCTCGGTCATCAGCCTCGGGATGGACGCCGGCTCCATCATGTCGTGCAGTGCGTCGTAGAGGGGGCGCAGATAGGGGTCGATCTTCTCCGACAAGGTGCCTGGCAAGAAGCCCAGCCGCTCGCCGGCTTCAACGGCTGGCCTCGTCAGGATGATGCGGGTGATCTGCTTCGCCTGAAGTGCCTGGACCGCCTTGGCAACCGCGAGATACGTCTTACCCGTACCAGCCGGGCCAACCGAGAACGTGATCGTGTTCCTGTCGATGGCGTCGACGTAGCGCTTCTGGTTGAGGGTCTTGGCGGTGATGGTCTTGCCGCGATTGCTCAGGATGTTGTGCGTGAGGACGTCGGCCGGGCTCTCCTCCTCGCGGTCGCGGAGCATCGACACCGACCGAGCGACCGCTTCGACCGTGAGCCCCTGCCCGGTACGCACAACGGCGACCATCTCGTCGATCAGCTGCTCTACGAGTGCCACCTCGGCCGTTGGTCCGACGAAGCGCATCTCGTTGCCCCGGACGTGCACGTCGACGTCTGGGAACTGACGCTCGATCTCTCTCAAGAACGCGTCCCCCGAACCCAACAGGCTGACCATGTCGAGGCTGGTCGGCACGACGACGCGATGCTCGGTATGAGGGCTGCTCGGGGCGGTCTCTGTCATGGGTTCCCCGACTAGTGGGGACGCCACCTTTCGATTGAGGATCCGGAGGTGACCATGCTAGGCCGCCAACCGGCGGAGGGAGTGGTGGTCGCTCGCACGGCTAGCCAGGCGGCCAGGTGAAGGGGCGTCCGGCCATCACATGAGCATGGACGTGAAACACCGACTGTCCAGCGGTTTCTCCGGTGTTGAGGACCAGCCGAAACTCCTTCAGACCCAGTTCCTCGGCCAGACCCGCCGCATCCGCCATCAGCTGACCGGCCAGCTCCGGGCTCGCCGACGCGAGCGTGGCGATGTCCGTGTGGTGCTCACGGGGGACGACCAGGACGTGGGTGGGTGCCTGCGGGGCGATGTCGGTGAAGGCGATCGTGTCGTCAGTCGCCCGCACGATGTCGGCGGGAATCTCGCCCGCCACGATCTGGCAGAACAGGCACGAGTCGGAGTTGGTCACAGCGAGTCCCTTCTCTCAGCCTCGAGCCTAGAGCGCCATGGCGCGGTACGGGCCAGGACGAGGCTGGCGGCGACCACCCCGGCGGTTGAGGAGCGCAGGACGGTCGGTCCCAGACGGACGAGGGCGCCGCCCGCCGTCTGCAGGAGGGCGAGCTCGTCCTCAGAGATTCCACCCTCCGGCCCGATCACGAGTGCGACCTGCCCCACTTCTGGCAAGGGATCACGCTCGAGTAGAGACATCAAACATTCGTCGGCTGCCTCGTGCAGGATCAGCACACGGTCGGCACTGCGGATGAGGTCGGCAACGCCCGACCCATCGACGGGATCGCTAACAGTCGGCCACCACAGTCGACGCGATTGCTTGGCGGCCGAAGCTGCGGTGGCCGCCCACTTCGCGCGACCCCGCACAGCCTTGTCGCCCACCCAACGGCTGACCGAGCGCTCTGCTTGCCACGGGACGATGGCGTCGACGCCCACCTCGGTCAGCAGTTCGACCGCGAGCTCGCCTCGATCACCTTTGGCCAAGGCTTGCACGGCAAGCACGCGCAAACCCGGAGCGGCTTCGGCTTGTACGGCGCGCACTTCACCGTGCAGCTCTCGGCGTCCAGCCTCGATCACTTCGACGGTGGCAGCGACACCACGGCCGTCGGTGAGAACGATCAGCTCACCCGCACGGACGCGTCGCACTGTGGCTGCGTGGTGCGCCTCTGCCCCGTCCAGAGAGACCTGCGCACCGTCGGCGAGCTCGGACGCGTGGTCGTAGTAGAAGACGGGCAGAGTCACCGGCCGTTGAACGCATCCTTCAACCGCGAGAAGAAGCCCTGCTGCCCGGCGGCGAACTGGCCGGCGGGTTTCTCTTCTCCTCGGATTCTTGCCAGCTCTGCAAGCAGCCGCTGCTGCTCTTCGTCGAGCTTCGTGGGCGTCTCGACCGAGACGTGCACGATGACGTCTCCGCGTCCAGTACCGCGCAACTGTGGAACGCCTTGGCCGAGCAGCGGGATCTGCTGGCCCGACTGCGTGCCCGGACGAATGTCGACCTCGGTCGTGACCCCGTCGAGCAGCGTGAGCGGGACGCTGGCACCCAGTGCGGCCGCCGTCATCGGAATGTTCAGCGTGCAGTGCAGGTCGTCGCCAACCCGCTCGAACACCTGGTGGTCGAGGACGAGCACCTCGAGGTACAGGTCGCCAGGATCACCGCCTCCGAAGCCGACCTCTCCCTCACCACGCAGCTGGATGCGAGTGCCCGTGTCGACTCCCGGCGGGATCTTCACCGTCAGCGACCGACGGGTGCGGACGCGTCCGTCGCCGGAGCACTCGTGGCACGGATGGGGAATGGTGATACCGAACCCGTGGCACTGCGGGCAGGGTCGCGTCGTCATGACCTGGCCGAGGAATGAACGTTGCACGTGCTGGATGTCACCGCGTCCGTTGCACATGTCGCAGGTGACCGGTTGCGTTCCCGGCGCCGTGCCAGCGCCTTCGCAGACGCTGCAGCGCACTGCGGTATCGAGCGTCAGCTCGCGGCTCGTTCCGAATGCGGCCTCGGCCAGCTCGAGGTCGACCTGAATGAGCGCGTCCTGACCACGCATGCGACGCGGCCTCGGCCCCCGTGGCGTCGACTGACCGAAGAACGCGTCCATGATGTCGCCGAACCCGAACGGACTGCCTGTCCCGAACGCTGCACCATCGACGCCGAGGTCGTAACGCTGTCGTCGCTGTGGGTCGGACAGCACCTCGTACGCGGCGGCGACCTCCTTGAAGCGCTCCTCCGCCTCCGGATTGACATCGGGGTGAAGTTCGCGAGCGAGCTTGCGGTAGGCGCGCTTGATCTCCTCCTGGGTCGCATCGCGCGAGACGCCCAGGGTGGCGTAATGGTCGCTCACGAGGACTCCTCCAGGATGCGGCCCACGTACTGCGCAATGGCGTGCACCGCTCCAATGTTGCCTGGGTAGTCCATGCGAGTCGGGCCAATGACGCCCAGATGCCCGATGCCGTCGGCTCCGTAACTCGAGCTCACCAGCGACGTGCTCGAGAGGCCCTCGACCGGTAGCTCACGCCCGATGCGGACACTCACCTGGCTGGGGGACGTGGCCTCGCCGAGCAGTCTGAGCAGCACGACGTGCTCTTCCAACGCCTCCAGGATCGGCTGGATGCTGCCGGGGAAGTCAGTGTTGAAGTGCGCCAGGTTCGCGGTTCCGGCGAGCGCAACGCGCGCGTCGTTCGCTTCGGTCAGTGACTCGACCATCGTGGCGATGATCGCTGCCACCGTCGGACGCACCTCGACCGCCATCTTCTCGGCTACGCGTTCGGCTGCGTCAGGGATCTCCGACAGCAGCTTGCCGTCGACCGCCTCGTTGATGTTGTTGCGCAGCTCGGCGATCGTCTCGTCGTCCACGTCAATGGCTACGTCGAGAGTGCGTTGCTCGACGCGGCCGGTCGTGCTGATCACGACCACCATGAGGCGTCGCGGATGCAAGAGCACGATCTCAACGTGCCGCACCTGCGATCGGGTGAGTGAGGGGTACTGCACCACCGCGACCTGGCCAGTGACCTGCGCCAGGAGACGCACCGTGCGGGTGACGATGTCGTCCAGGTCGAGTGCCCCCTCGAGGAACGTCTTGATGGCTCGGCGCTCTGCTGCCGACAGCGGCTTCACGGTCGTCAGCCGGTCGACAAACAGTCGGTACCCGCTGTCGGTGGGCACCCGGCCCGCGCTCGTGTGGGGCTGAGTGATGTACCCCTCGTCCTCGAGCGCGGCCATGTCGTTGCGGATCGTGGCAGGGGAAACACCGAGTGAATGCCGCTCGGCCAAAGCCTTTGAGCCCACTGGTTCGCGCGTCGTCACGTAGTCCTCGACGATCGCGCGCAGAACTGACAACTTGCGCTCGTCGAGCATGACCACCTCCAACAGTGCGGCCCGCGGCACCAGGCTGGCACTCTCGCTTACCGAGTGCCAAGTCTAACGCGCTCTGGCTGACGTATCCTTCATCAACTTTGATCTTGGGGTGACTGATCATGAGTGATGGCGCGAAGGCGCTTCCGCGTTGGGCGATGTGGACCTTGGTCGCCGGGGCACTTGCGCTGGTATCCGCTGTGACAGTCAGAGCCGTGACTGTGGCCGGCCAGACGCCTGCCTCCGATTCCTTGTCCGCAGCCCAGAACGTCGAGGCCCGCCTCGAGGCGATCGATGACAAGACGTATGGCACGTGGGAGCAGCACAGTGCCGGCGCCTACCTCGACTACCTGGCCAACACCGCCGCTGTGGAACCATGCATGGCTGACAAGGGGGAGACGTTCGGCTACCCGTTCATCGACCCCTTCGCGGGTCGCGCCGACAGCGGACTTGGCTCGTCATGGGCCGCACCCCTGATGCGAACCACGTCTTCGCAGAACGCTCTCGCATCCGCGAGGTACAACTGGGTGGCTGAGCGCGAAAGTGATGGCAATCCGGATACCAACTGGTATGGCCAGACGAAGTCCTATCAGCGCGCCTATGCCCAATGCCGCCATCTGCGCAAAAACCACCGCGGTCATCCACGGGGTTGGCTCGGGGTTCCCAATGAGCTCGCTCAGCTCGTGTTCGAAGCCGAAAACCCCTTCGGGCCGACATCGGAGTACGACGACTGCATGTTGGATGCGGGGTACGACGTCTACTGGGACGACTTCGGCGGCCCTGACGCCATGCATCAGATGGTCGAGGCCGAAGCACCGGTTCTCGACCTTCCACCGGACCAGCTCGTCCAAACAGAGGAGTGGAAGGAGTACCTGGCCTTCGAACAGGATGTCCTGAAGGCTGACTACGAGTGCAGAGCCACCCGTTATGCGTTGGTCATGGCAGAGCTTGATGCACCCCTCGCAGAGTTCGAGCGCTCACACGCGGAAGAGATCGCTGAGATGCAGGCGAAGTGGGAAGCGCTTGTGGCAGAGGCCAAGGCACAAGGGTGGACTCCGCAGACCTAGGTAAGGAACGGTTAGTTTGGCCTTATGTCTGAGGTCGATGACTTCCTCGCCGCGCTGGCCCCCGGGCCTCAGTCAGCCTTCACCCACGTCGTGGGAGTCGCCATGTCCGAGGTGCCGGACGCCGAACAGGGCACGTCCTACGGCATGCCAGCTCTCAAGCACAGGGGACGACCACTCCTCGGCTTCACCGAGGCGAAGAACCACCTCAGCCTGTTCCCCTTCAGCCCCGATGTACTCGACCAGGTGCGCGACCGGCTCGAGGGTTTCTCGCTCGCGCGGGGAACGATTCGGTTCTCGATCGATCAGCCCGTTCCGGACGACGTGGTACGAGACCTTGTGTCACTCAGACGTGACGAGATCGACGCGAAGTCGAAGCCCCGCCGGTCATAGGTGGCTTTCGATCGTTTCTCGGATCCAGGGGTTCAAGATCTCGTGCGTGTGTCCGTAGATCGATCCGTGCCCCATGCCCTCGAACTCGTGATACATCCCATTACCCGCTTGCTCGGCGAGCTCTTGGTTGTCCTGCGGTGGCGCTTGGACGTCCTCGCTGAACGCAGCGACGTGCATCGGGACCATGCACCCGGGTAGCTGTTCAGTCTGGTCGTACAGCAGACAGGACTCCCACTGAGGAATCAACGACTCTTCGTTGTCGTCAGACGACAACCACTCCTCGAGATCGGCTCTCAGTTTGGGCCAGAGCTCTCGGTCGCCGAGCACCTTGGCCGGGTACAGCATCGCGGCGTAGTGGCACAGCGCGAACATCCCATCCAGCCGACCACCTGCCTTTCGCAGGTCGATCTCTGC
>DASUFV010000084.1:0-18393 GCA_036274415.1 Actinomycetes bacterium | reverse complement strand
TCCAGTTCACGCCCGCCCGAGTGGTCATGCAGGACTTCACCGGCGTCCCCTGCATCGTGGACCTCGCCACGATGCGCGAGGCCGTCACGGCGCTCGGCGGCGACCCGAACCGGATCAACCCGCTGTCGCCCGCTGAGATGGTCATCGACCACTCGGTCATCGCCGACCTGTTCGGCACCGAGAACGCCCTCGAGCGCAACGTCGAGATCGAGTACGAGCGCAACGGCGAGCGGTATCAGTTCCTGCGCTGGGGCCAGACCGCATTCGACGACTTCAAGGTCGTGCCGCCGGGGACCGGGATCGTCCACCAGGTCAACATCGAGTACCTGGCACGGGTGATCATGGTGCGCGACGGCATCGCCTATCCCGACACCGTCGTCGGCACCGACTCGCACACCACGATGGTCAACGGCCTCGGCGTGCTGGGATGGGGCGTCGGTGGGATCGAGGCCGAGGCGGCCATGCTCGGCCAGCCGGTGTCGATGCTCATCCCCCGCGTCGTCGGCTTCAAGCTCCACGGCGAGATGCCCAGCGGCGCCACCGCCACCGACCTCGTGCTGACCATCACCGAGATGCTGCGTGATCACGGTGTGGTCGGCAAGTTCGTCGAGTTCTACGGCCCGGGCGTCGGCGCCGTCCCGCTCGCGAACCGCGCGACGATCGGCAACATGAGCCCGGAGTACGGGTCGACCGCGGCGATGTTCCCGGTCGACGACGAGACGATCCGATACCTCCGTTTCACCGGTCGGGACGAGCACCAGGTGGCCTTGGTCGAGGCGTACGCCAAGGAGCAGGGACTGTGGCACGACCCGGGCGTGGAGCCCGCATTCTCCGAGCGGCTGGAACTCGATCTTGGGACCATCGTGCCGTCGCTGGCCGGCCCCAAGCGGCCCCAGGACCGAGTCTCGCTGACCGACGCCAAGGCCGGCTTCCGCGAGGCGCTGAGCGCCTACGTCGACGACGGCGGCTCGGACGGCGTCGACTCCACGGTCGACGAGGGCTCCGCGGAGTCCTTCCCGGCCAGCGACTCGCCGGCCGTCGGCAGCGGCAACGGCGCGAGCGGCGCACCGCACGGCCGTCCCGGTGCCGTGAGCGGGAGGCCGTCCAACCCGGCACGGATCAGCCTCGACGGCCAGGAGGTCGAGGTCGACCACGGGCACGTCGTCATCGCGGCCATCACCTCGTGCACCAACACGTCCAACCCGTCGGTGATGATCGGCGCTGCCCTGCTGGCCAAGAAGGCCGTCGAGCGCGGGCTGGAGCGCAAGCCGTGGGTCAAGACCACGCTGGCGCCGGGCTCCCAGGTCGTCATGGACTACTACGACCGGGCCGGCCTGACGCCGTACCTCGACAAGCTGGGCTTCAACCTCGTCGGCTACGGCTGCACGACCTGCATCGGCAACTCCGGCCCGCTGATCCCCGAGGTCAGCCAGGCAGTCCAGGACAACGACCTCGCCGTCGTCTCGGTGCTCTCGGGCAACCGCAACTTCGAGGGCCGGATCAACCCGGACGTGAAGATGAACTACCTGGCGTCCCCGCCGCTGGTCGTCGCCTACGCGCTTGCCGGCACCATGGACGTCGACCTCTTCCACGACCCGCTGGGTCAGGACGCCGAGGGCAACGACGTCTTCATGAAGGACATCTGGCCCTCTGCCAAGGACGTCGAGGACGTCATCGCCACGGCCATCACCTCGGAGATGTTCACCACCGACTACGCCGACGTCTTCGCCGGCGACGAGCAGTGGCGCTCGCTGCCCACGCCCGAGGGCGACACGTTCGCCTGGGACGAGGACTCGACCTACGTCCGGAAGCCTCCCTACTTCGACGGCATGCCCGACGAGCCCGAGGCGGTCACCGACATCGAGGGCGCGCGCGTACTCGCCAAGCTCGGCGACTCGGTGACCACCGACCACATCTCGCCCGCGGGTGCGATCAAGAAGGACTCACCGGCGGGTCGGTACCTGGCCGACCATGGCGTCGAGCAGCGTGACTTCAACTCGTACGGGTCTCGTCGTGGCAACCACGAGGTCATGATTCGTGGCACCTTCGCGAACATCCGACTGCGCAATGCGCTGGCCGGCGGACGCGAGGGCGGCTTCACGACCGATTACATCTCTGACGAGCGACCGGTCGTGTCGATCTACGACGCTGCCCAGTCGTACGGTGCGTCGGCCGTCCCGCTCGTCGTGCTCGCCGGCAAGGAGTACGGCTCAGGGTCGTCACGTGACTGGGCCGCGAAGGGCACGGCTCTGCTCGGCGTCCGGGCCGTCATCGCCGAGTCCTACGAGCGGATCCATCGCAGCAACCTGATCGGCATGGGCGTCCTGCCGTTGCAGTACCCCGACGGCGAGAGCGCGGCGTCCCTCGGTCTGACCGGTGAGGAGACTTTCGACATCACCGGCGTAACAGGTCTGAACGACGGTGAGACGCCGACGACGGTGAACGTACGCGCCACACGTCCGGACGGCTCGGTCGTGGAGTTTTCGCCGCGGCTGCGTATCGACACGCCAGGCGAGGCCGACTACTACCGGCACGGCGGCATCTTGCCGTTCGTGCTGCGTTCTCTGCTCGGGTGAGTGGATTGGTGCCCTGCGAACGGGCACCATGTGCCGGTGCCCAACCCATCGGACTCGCCGTCGGACGCGCCCACGTGTGACGTCGTCGTCCTGATTCCGCACCCGGAGGATCCTGGTGCGTTCCTGTGCGACGCCACCTCGAACGGAAGCCTCCTCCGTCTGCCGTCCGTGACGGTTGAAGCAGAACCGTCCATCGAATCGGTCATCAAGCGGCTCGACGAGCTGTTGGCAACGCGCTTGGTCCTTCTCCGTGCCAACGCGGTCAAGTGGTACGACAACTACGACACGTCGGCCATGGTCGTCGAGACCGAGTCACCCTCATCCGAGCCGTCACCAGCTTTCGAATGGGCATCGGTCGGTGCGACGTCGGACGTCGCTCCGGAGTGGGCGCAACCCAGCGTCGCGTCGTGGCTGGGCGAGCGGCGTTCGGGTTGGTCGCGGTTGCGTCCGCAGTGGTCGCGGCCGGGGTGGGTCGCCGAAGCGGGCGCGTGGATGCGCGAGCGAATGGAACTTGCGGGGCTCGCTGACGCGGAGATTCCGCAGGTGCATTACGTGTGGGGAATCTCCATGGTGTTGGTGGCGGACTCGCGCGACGGGAAAGCGTTCCTGAAGTGCAGCGGGCAGCGATTCCAGCACGAAGCAGCCGTGACACAGGCGCTCGCCAGCCACACGCCGTCGCACCTGCCAGAGGTGCTCGCCATCGAGCCGGACCGCGGCTGGTTGTTGATGCGCGACTTCGACGGCGAGGAGCTCGGCATGCGCGAGAGCTCGACGTGGGGCGTCGGCTTGGACGTGCTGGGAACCCTGCAGCGTCACTGGCTGCGTCGTTCCAGCGAACTGCTCGACCTGGGCGCCGAGCATCGACCTCTCACGGCTCTCGCGAAATGGGTGGAGCAGACCGCTGAGAATGGTGACCTCCTGAGCCCGATGACCGCCGACGACCGTCGGCGGTGGCTCGAGGTAGTTCCTGTGATGACGGACGCGTGCCTGCGCTTGGACGCTGTCGGCCCGGGGGAGACGCTGGTACACGGAGACTTCCACCCCTACAACGTGGCGATTCAATCGAACGGCGACGCGATCGTCTTCGACTGGAGCGACACGTCCGTGGCGCATCCGGCCTTGGACGTGGTGACGTACGTGATGCGGGCGCATGACTTCGATGTGCGGAAGGCGCTGTTTGATCGGTACTTCGCTGGTTGGGATGGTGCGTTCGGCGATCAGCTCGATGACGACTTCGTTCGACTCGTGCTGTCAGTTGGTGCGGTGCATCAAGCGCACACGTACACGCAGATCCTGCCGACCGTGATGCCCGAGGACCTGTCGAATCTTGAGGGTGGCGACGTCCAGTGGTTGCGGCGTGCGATGGCGTATGCCGACACCGGGCTCGCCACGCCAGTCATGTGACTGCGCCCGGAGTGTCAGGACACCGACGGTGGCAGCTGCGCTGGTGGCGGTTGTGGGCGGCGGCGTGTGAGCTGCGGCAGGATCTCGGCGACGAGGGTGTCGAGCCGACGTTCGCAACGCTTCAGCAGGATGCGGCGCTGGGCGCGTCCAGCAGCCTTGGACAGGGTGACTGTGCGCGACATCTGGTCGAGTTCTTCGCGCCAGCGGGCGTAGATCAGCGGATCGACCCCCACGGCGGCGGCCTCCGCGAGCGAAATCTGGACCGCGGAGATCTTGCTCTTCACGCGAGACTCGGCACTGAGTTTCTGCGGCAGGGCGGCGGTCTGTTGCACCATGCTCGTGACGAACTGCTGGGCGGCCGGGTTCTCCTTCAGGTACGGCAGGGCCTTGCGTCCGGCTGCGAACACGACTGGTCCCCACTTGATCAGCACCTTGAGTGCTGCTGCCCATGCCATCGCGCCAGTATCGCAAAGGCTCCGGCGTCCGTCCGGCCAGCACTCGGCGGGACGTCAGAGCTCGATGGCACGCTGAGCCAGTGAGCGAGATCCGTCGACCCCCTGGTTGGCCGCCTGGGGTGCCCCCGCCCGGAGCTTCCGACTGGCAGCAGCGTGCGGTGGCGTTTCTGCTCGACCTGGCCCCGCCGGAGTTTCGCTCGGAGCCCCTCTACCGGCGGCAGCCCGTGGTGCTGGCGTGGCGCGTCCTCGCGATCATCGAGGCGCAGCTGGACGCCGCGCGCTCGGCGTACTCGCGGGCGCGGGCCGACCTGCGCGACGACGTCACGCCCGAGGTGGTTGCTGAGACGCTGCAGGCGCTCGAGCGCGAGGGTGCCGGGCTGCTGGCCAGGCGCCGTGAGGTCGATCTGGTATCACGCGCCCTGCGGGGCGAGGAGTTCGTTCCACGGCTGTGACCTGCGGATTCTGGGACCAACCCAACCGGAGCAGAGGGACCGTGGTGGCGCGTCGGCGCGCTCGGTCACCTTTACACTGAACAGCCGGTGCAGGAAACCGAGCGAGAGGAGCGCACCGGTGTCGCTGCTCTCTCAAGTCATCACTCCTGCTGACCTGAAGGCGCTGTCTCCCGAAGAGCTGACGATGCTCGCGGCTGAGATTCGGGAGTTCTTGGTCGAGAACGTCTCGCGCACCGGCGGACACCTCGGCCCCAACCTCGGCGTCGTCGAACTGACCATCGCGCTGCATCGGACCTTCGACAGTCCGCGCGACGTGCTGCTATGGGACACCGGGCACCAGGCGTACGTGCACAAGCTGCTGACCGGACGGCACGACTTCGAGACGCTGCGTCAGAAGGGCGGCATCTCGGGCTACCCGTCGCGCACTGAGTCCGAGCACGACGTCATCGAGAACTCGCACGCGTCCACTGCGTTGTCATACGCAGACGGAGTTGCCAAGGCATTCGACGTGCGCGGCGAACGCGACCGCACGGTGGTTGCGATCGTCGGTGACGGCGCGCTCACCGGTGGGATGGCGTGGGAGGCGCTCAACAACCTCGCGTCGACGAACGACCGGCCGGTTGTGATCGTCGTGAATGACAACGAGCGGTCATACGCGCCGACCATCGGTGGCATGGCGCATCATCTCGCGACGCTCCGGACGACGCGCGGCTACGAACGGTTCCTCGACTGGGGGCGCTCGGTCTTGGACCGCACGCCAGTTGTGGGTCAGCCGATCTTCGAGACGTTGCACGGCATGAAGAAGGGCATCAAGGATGTCGTTGCGCCGCAGGGAATGTTCGAGGACCTTGGGCTGAAGTACGTCGGCCCGGTCGACGGGCACGACATCACCGACCTGGAGCACGCGTTGCGGCGCGCCAAGGCGTTCCGCGGGCCGGTCATCGTCCACGCGCTCACCCGCAAGGGGCTGGGCTACGCGCCGGCCGAGAACGACGACGCGGACCGGCTGCACGGTGTCGGCGTCATCGACCCCGAGACCGGACGCGCCGTTGCGGCGTCCGGCCCCACCTGGACGAGCGTCTTTGCTGACGAGCTGGTCAAGGCCGGCGAGACCCGACCGGACGTCGTGGCGATCACCGCGGCGATGTTGCAGCCGGTTGGATTGCAGCCGTTTGCGCAGCGGTTCCCGAACCGCGTGTACGACGTCGGAATCGCCGAACAGCACGCCGTGACGTCCGCTGCCGGTCTCGCGTTCGGCGGCTTGCATCCGGTGGTTGCCGTGTATGCGACGTTCATGAACCGCGCCTACGACCAGGTGCTGCTCGACGTCGCGATGCATCGCGCACCCGTGACGTTCGTGCTCGACCGCGCGGGTGTCACGGGAGAAGACGGGGCGTCCCACAACGGCATGTGGGATCTCTCGGTGTTCTCGACCGTCCCGGGCTTGCAGATCGCAGCGCCGCGTGACGGCGAGCGGTTGCGGGAGCTGTTCGAGGAGGCGCTGGCCGTTGACGACGGGCCCACCCTCGTCCGGTTCCCGAAGGGTGCCTTGCCTGAGGACGTCGAGGCGGTCGAGCGTGTGGGTTCGGTCGACGTGCTCCGGCGCACGGGGGCCTCCGATGTGCTGGTGGTGGCCGTCGGTCCGATGGCTTCGTGCGCACTCGACGTGGCGGAGCGGTTGGACGACCAGGGCATCGGGGTCACGGTCGTCGATCCGCGATGGGTGCTGCCGGTCGGTGACGACGTGGTGGAGCTGGCGCGCGGTTTCCGGCTCGTGGTGACGATCGAGGACAACCTGCGAGTCGCCGGATTCGGCTCTGCCGTGCTCGAGAAGCTGCAGGACGCCGAAGTCACGACGCCGGTGCACGTGGTTGGGCTGCCGCACCGCTTCCTCGAGCATGCGAAGCGTCCTCAGGTGCTTGAAGAGGTCGGGCTCACGGCGCAGCAGATCGCGCGGGAGGTCGTCGGCCGGGTGTCAGGGCTCAGCCCGATGGAGCTCCCAGATGCGGCAGGTGCGGCGTCCGATTCGTGATGCTGCGAAAGTTCCGTCATATGGAGGGAACGCGTCGTTGCACCCAAATGGGGTGAGGGGCTAGGGGCTGCGGCGGAGCCAGGGGTCGACCTTGGCCGGAGGGTCTTGCAGCGCGTGCCAGGCTGACCGTCCGATCGATCCGGTCATCACGATTTCTTCGGGGGTGATGAGCACCGCGCGTTCGAAGCCGCGTTCGTCTGGGTTGGTGGCCAGAGCGGCCGCGGCGGCGAACGCCGGATCGATCCGTCCGAGGTCGAGCCACCCACGCGTCCGCATCGGCACCGCGGCTGTGCGCCAACCGATCGGGTCAGCTTCGCAGAGTTCGGCGCGAAACGCCGACGACCCCAGCAGGCTCAGCACGTCGAAGTCGCCGAACGGCCGGAGGGGGAGCGAGTCGTCCCGTCGGAAGCGTTCTGCCGCCAGCCGTCCCACCCGCTCGAGCTCGCGCGCCAGAGCCGGCCACCAGTCCGAGGTGTCGATGCCGGCGACCGCCAGCAGCATCGGAGGCGCAACGACGACCTGGTCAGGGTCACCGAGCAGGCCGAGGACGCCGATCCCGAGGTCGAGGGCCTCGCCGGGAACGCGGTGCCTCACCCACGAACGCCCGGGATGCAAGGGGTGCCCAGGAGGCAGTCCCACGATTCGTGCGAGAGGTTCGGGATCGCGCACGTTGGCCAACCCGGCGCGAAGCCGCACCCAGATCCGCAAGCGAGCCCTTGCTGTCTCACCGTCAGGGTCGACATCGCCAACGGCAGTCGCGATCTCGTGCCAGGTGAGGATCAAGTCAGCGGCCGGAGACGGCACCCGGACGCCGTCGTCGAGCGGGATGAAGTCGACGCTGTCGAGCACCGAGACGGCCAGCACGGTGCGCCGAAGCGCGGTCGTCCGCTCGAGGTCCACTCGCCGACGGTAGTTGCTCAACCGCCGGGACGCCGCGCGGAAACCGGCTTGCCACCCCTCTGCACCATTCGGTCACGCCACGTGCCCGGACCGTCACAGGCCGCGGCCCTTGTGCCTTCCGTCGGCCGCGCGCATCGTGGGTGGCGTGTCGTTGAGCTCCCCGGAGGTCCTGGCCACCAACCGGCCACCCAGGCAGCCCGCCGGAGATCGTCGTCGGCGGTGGGTGATGGGCGCGTTGATCCTCGTGGGAGTCGCCGCGGTGGCCGTCACTGCGCTCGTCCAGCTCCGGCCCTGGGATGGTGCACCGGCGACCGGGGTTCGGATGCTCGTGGATGGTCCGGACGGCCTGACCTGGATCGACGCGGACTCCGGCGACCGGACGGCCGCGATTCCTGACGACGCTACCGACTGGCTGGACTTCTCCGTCGTGTCCGACACGGTCGTGGCGCGCGAGCCGGCGGATGACCCAAGCGCCACGGCTCAGGTGGTGGTGTATAGCGGATCTGAGCCGCCGCAGTTCGTCGGCTCGGCCGATGTCGTCGTCCCTGGGCAGGGCTCGGCGTTGTGGCTCGTGGTTCGTGGCGACGGGCACAAACCCGGCAAGGCCGAACTGACGTCGGTCATGGGCGAACAGCCACCCGCGACGTTCGACGTCCCGTCCCACCTCGACGTGGTTGGGGCGTTCGACGACGGGTTGGTGGTGGCCGAGGGTGACTTCCGCTACCGCCGATTGGCGCTCTGGAACGTGCACGAGAACAAGATCGTGAAACGGTTCGGTCTCGTCGTTGGTGTGCGCGAGGTGATCGGGCACCGCGCGTTGGTGACGACCGGTTGCCTGACCTCCGGATGTTCATCGGCCGTCGTGAACCTGGCCACCGGTCGTTCTAGAGACGTCACGATGCCCGCGGGATTCGCCGAGTCGGGGGCGCCGACGTTGGTGCCCGGTGGTGTCGCATCGGTCGTGGTGGCCCGAGACGGCTCGACCCGGCTCGCCATGGGACGCCCCGATGCGCTGCAAGTCGTCGCACGCCGGTCCCTTGCGGGCGTCCAGCCTGCACACGGCGTCCAAGCGATGGCGGCGCCTGGTGGATGGCTCGCGATCACCAACGACGACGGCGACGTTTCGTTGTGGCGAAGTGGGATCGAAGAACCGGTTCCCACGGTCGACCTCGCACCTGATGAGCGGCTGCTCGCGGTGCGCGGGTCGTAGACCCTAGACGCCGGAACTGTCGTGTCTGGGGATCACGGTGAGCACCCGCTGGGTGTGGATCAAGAACTCCTGCATGAAGTCACGGAGAAAGGACGTCGTCGACTCGTTGGTGACTTCACCGTCTGTCGTGATGAGGCCAGGTGTGAAGTGGATGTACGCCTCTGGCGCAGTCATCTGTCGGGCGTTGCAAAAGCTGAGGACAGCGCGCAGGCTCTGCTGGCCGACGGCCGTTCCGATCTGACCTGTTGAGGCGCCGATCACAGCAGCAGGCATGTGCGAGAACGAGTTCTTGCTCCATGGGCGGGACGCCCAGTCGATCGCGTTCTTCAGTGCCCCCGGAATCGATCGGTTGTACTCAGGCGTGACGAACAACACGCCGTCGGCGGCCGCGAGAGAGTCTTTGAGTGCCACCGCCTCGGGTGGATAAGCGTCGTCGAAGTCTGGGCTGTACAGCGGCAACTGTCCGATCGGAATCTCGGTGAACTTCAGCTCGCGCGGAGCCAGTCGAATCAGCGCACGGCTGAGCAATCGATTGATCGACGACGAGGACAAGCTGCCGACGAAGTAGCCGATGTCGTAGGTCCGCATGTAATCCCCATTAGCCGTCAGCTGTCAGTTGTTCCTTATGAGGTCCTACCCTGCGACCCGCAGACGACACCTCCAGGTGTGAGTCCTGTCAGCGCCCGGCGTCCGGTGTGCCTTCGTGGAACGGTTTGCCTCGCACCAGCTGCGCGACACCTGACCGATCGAGATACGGCGTGATGCCGCCAAGCCAGAACGGCCAGCCCGCGCCGAGCACCATGCAGAGGTCGATGTCGGCCGGAGAGCTGACCACACCCTCGTCGAGCATGAGTCCAATCTCTTCGGCCAACGCCCGCAGGACACGATCACAAATGTCGGCGCCCGACGGTGGATGGTCGCGCTGTGGCACGAGTTTGGCCACTTCGGGAGCGATCGTGGGCGGCCCGCTCTCGGCGTAGACGCTTCGGCGTCCGGACGCCGCGAGTGCGTCAAGCGTCGGCGAGTGCGCGAACCGATCGGGGAACGCCTGATGCATGGAGCCGACGACGTGCGCTGCGACCCCGGTGCCAACCAGCTCGAGGAGCGCGAAGGGTGACATTGGGAACGCCAGCGGGTCGAGGCTGGAGTCGACCGTCGCGAAGTCTGCACCGTCGTCCACCGCCCGCATGACCTCGGACAGCAACCGGATGAGCACTCGGTTGACGACGAACCCGGGGGAGTCGACGACGAGGACACCGGCCTTCTTCAGCTGCTTGGTGAGGGCGAACGCGGTCGCGATGGCCTCGTCTCCCGACTGCTTCGCTCGGACGACCTCGACCAGCTGCATGACGGCAACCGGGTTGAAGAAGTGCAGACCGACCACCCGCTCGGGGTGCTGCAGTCCGGCCGCCATTGCGGACACCGGCAGGGAGCTCGTGTTGGTCGCGAGGATGCAGTCGGGGCGAACGATGGCTTCCAGCTCGGCGAAGATCTGCCGCTTCAACGCGAGGTCTTCGAACACTGCCTCGATCACCACGTCGGCATCGGCGAGCTGTGAGCGATCAGTGCTGACGGTGATCAGTTGCTGCAGCTTGCCGGCTGCGTCTGGGCGAAGGCGCTTCTTCGCCAGGCGGCCCTCGATCTCGGACGCCAGCGCCTCGCGCGCACGAGCAACGGCTTCGTCATCCACGTCGACCAGGTGAACAGGAATGCCCATGCGCTCGGCGACGAGTAGACCGAGCTGTCGTGCCATCAGGCCAGCGCCCACGACACCGACGAAGGTCACGGGCCGTGGCTCTACCTCGGGAACGCCGACGGGGCGTTTCGCACGCTTCTGTACGAGGTCGAACGCGTAGAGGGACGCTGCGAGCTCGGGGCTGAGCGTGAGGTCGGCGAGGGCGTGGTCCTCGGCGGCGAAGCTGTCCGCAAGGCTCGCTGTGCGCGCGTTCGTCAGCAGCTCGAGGGCGCGCTTCGGAGCGGGTGGGACGTTCTTCGTGCGTGTGGCGATGATGCTCGCCGCCCGGCTGAGTGCGGCGTCCCACTCGTCGTCACTGGGGCTCGGGCGCTCAACGGCGATCTCGCCCTTGACCACGGCGGCGGCCCACGCGAGTGACTGCTCGACGAAGTCGGCGGCCTCGAACATCGCGTCCGCGACGCCGAGCTCGACCGCTTGCTTCGGCTTGAGCATGCGGTTGTTGTTCAGCGGGTTCTCGACGATCACCGTCACGGCGTTGTTCGGCCCGGCAATGCGCGGCAGCAGGGTCGCGCCGCCCCAACCAGGGATCAGGCCGAGAAACACCTCCGGAAGCGCGATCGCGGACGCGCCGGTCGACACCGTGCGGTAGGTGCAGTGGAGCGCGACCTCGAGCCCTCCACCCATCGATGCCCCGTTGATGAACGCAAAGCTGGGCACGCCGAGCGTGGCGAGCTTGCCGAACACCCGGTGACCCAGGCGTCCGATCTCGAGCACCTGCTCGTGCGACGTCAATTGCCGAAACACACCGAGGTCGGCGCCGACGCTGAACACGAAGGGCTTGCCGGTCAGGCACACCGCAACGATGTCCTCGCGTGCGGCTGCGGCGTCCAACGCCGCCTCGAGCGATGCGAGGGACGCGGGGCCGAAGGTGTTCGGCCGTTTGTGGTCGCGTCCGTTGTCGAGGGTGAGCAGCGCTGCCTTGCCGACTCCGCCGGGCGGTTCGACGATGTGCGTCTTGGTCTCGGTGACGACCTCGTCGGGAAACGGTGGGAGTGCCGTCTCGGTGCCCGTACTCACGCTCGCGCTCACGCGGCCGCCCCTGAAGTGCGCTGCGCGTCCGGGTGCGCCGGGTTCTCCCAGATCACGGTTCCGCCCTGGCCGAGGCCCACGCACATGGTGGTCATGCCGTAGCGGACGTCCGGTCGCTCGGCGAACTGACGCGCGAGCTGGATCATCAGCCGGACACCGGACGACGCGAGCGGGTGGCCGAACGCGATGGCTCCGCCGTACGGGTTCACCCGCGGGTCGTCGTCGGCGATGCCGAAGTGATCGAGGAACGCCAGCACTTGAACGGCGAACGCTTCGTTGATCTCGATGAGTCCGATGTCGTCCATCGTCAGACCAGTGCGTGCGAACGCCCGCTCGGTCGACGGAATCGGGCCGACTCCCATGACCTCGGGGTCAACGCCGGCGAACGCGTAGCCGACCATTCGCATCTTCGGCTGCAGTCCGAACTCGGACGCCGCCGCTGCCGACATGACCAGCGACCCCGTGGCGCCGTCGTTCAGGCCCGCCGCGTTGCCGGCGGTGACGTGGCCGTGCGGGCGGAACGGCGTCCGCAATCCCGCGAGGATCTCGACCGTTGTGTCGGGACGCGGTGGCTCGTCGACCGTCGAGAGGTCCCAGCCGCCGTCCTCGGCCCACGCGGCGACGGGTACGAGGTCGGGCTGGATCTGCTCGTTGGCGTACGCCTTCGCCACCTTCTGCTGGGACGCGGCAGCGAACGCGTCCGCGCGTTCGCGAGTGAGCTCGGGGTAGCGGTCGTGCAGGTTCTCGGCGGTCTTGCCCATGACGAGCGCGTCCGGGTCGACCAGCCGCTCGGCCACGAACCGAGGGTTGGGGTCGACGCCTTCGCCCATCGGGTGGTGGCCCATGTGCTCGACGCCCCCGGCCAACGCGACGTCGATCGCTCCAGCGGCGATGCCCGCGCTCACGGTAGTCACGGCCGTCATGGCGCCGGCGCACATGCGGTCGATCGAGTACCCCGGCACTGAGCGCGGGAGACCCGCCAAGATCGATGCGCTGCGTCCCAGCGTGAGCCCCTGGTCGCCGGTCTGCGTGGTCGCGGCGATGGCGACTTCGTCGATCCGGTCGGGCGGCAGCGATGGGTTACGGCGCAGCAGCTCGCGAATGACCTTGACGACCAGGTCGTCGGCGCGGGTGTTGGCGTAACGACTGCCCGCCCTGCCGAACGGCGTCCGAACTCCGTCGACGAACACGACGTCGCGCAATGGCTGCACTGATGTCACCAGACCTCCAGACCGATCTCTCCCAGGCTACTCAGCGGTAGAGAAACCCGCCGACCGCACACCAGGTGGAACGCCAAGACCCGCCGAATGCACACCTGGTGGACGCAAGAGCGTGCCGAGTGCACATGTGGTGGACGCAAGAGCGTGCCGAGTGCACATGTGGTGGACGCAAGAGCGTGCCGAGTGCGCACACCTCGGCGGCGTCTCGACCCGGTCGACAGTGAATCGCGTCCGTTTCGCAGGCATTCGACGATCGCTGGCGTGCCGCAGGCCAGCACTCGGCGGGGTGTGGCGTCATTTGGGTGTGCACTCGGCGGGGTGTGGGGTCATTTGGGTGTGCACTCGGTGGGGTGTGGCGTCAATGGGGTGTGCACTCGGCGGGAGGTAGGGTCGCGGGGATGCGCGAGTCGACGGTTTCCGGTCCCCACGTCACCGCCGCCCCGACGCTGCGCGAGCGTGCGGCGATGGCTCTTGCCGACACAGCGAGTTTGGCGTCTCGCATGCTTGGCAAAGGCAAGGGCGAGATCATCGGGGGCCGTTACGCCTTGCGGGTCGCACCCACCCTGCTCGAAAAGATGGCGTCAGGACGGACGTCGGTGCTCGTCACCGGGACGAATGGCAAGAGCACCGTCACTGCGCTGGTCGCTGCGGCGCTGAGCCCCGCCGGCCCCATCGCGTCCAACCGCACGGGCGCCAACATGCCCGACGGAATCGTCACCTCCCTCAAAGAAGACCGCACGTCGGCGATTGCTGCCATCGAGGTGGACGAGGCGTACCTGAGACCGGTCGTGGCTTCGACGCACCCTCGCGCGTTGATCGCTCTGAACCTGAGCCGCGAGTACACCCGAGGTGTGTCGCTAGCCCGCACCATCGACCATTGGCAGAGTGCGGCGAGCCTCCTCACGTCCGACACGACGGCGATCGTGAACACCGACGACCCGTGGGTGCAGTACGCGTTCGAGAAGGCCCCCGATATCTGTGCGGTTGCCGGTGGCCTGAACTGGACGGCGGACGTCACGATCTGCCCGGCTTGCCAGACGTTGCTCAACGGAGTCGGTGAGCAATGGTCGTGCCCCGGATGCGGGCGCGAGCAGATCAAGCCGGTGTGGTCCGCGTCCGACGGCGAGCGGGTCTCGGACCTCCTGCAAGAGGTCATCGTGTCCGGCCCGGGTCACAACCTGACCGTACTCACGAGCGTGCCTGGACGAACCGCTGCCGCATCGGTGGCCTTCGCGTTGGCTGCAGCTGACACCGTCGGGGTGAATCTCGACGAGGCGGCGTCCGCGATCGAGTCGGTGCTCGACGTGGACGGACGCTACGCACCCTTCGACGTCGATGGACGCCGGGCGCGCATCATCATGCTGAAGAACCCGGCCGGATGGACCGAGGCGATCGATACCGCACTGCGATCGGACCTCCCGATCGTGATCTACGCCCAACCGTTCGGCCCGCGCGACACCACGACGATCTGGGAAGTCGAGTGGGAGCGGCTTTCCGATCGCAACGTGGTGGTCAGCGGCCAACGCGCGCCGGACGTCGTCGCCTGCCTCGACGCGCACGGCATCAGCACAACGATCGTCGAAGACCCGTTGGACGCCATCCGCACGCAGCCGGTTGGTGACGTCCTCGTCGCGTGCAACTACTCCGGCTTCCGTCAACTGACCGCCCGACTTCGCGGGCTGGGGGCGATCGCATGAGCCCAGCGAAGACGCTGACCGTCGCTCTGCTCCACCCGCTGCTCACCGTGGCCTGCGGCGACGACGCCAGCGGACTTGCGTTGGCGCATCGCGCAAAAAGGCGCGACCTCGACGTGGAGGTCGTCACAGTCCACGGCGCAACGCCCATCCCCGATGCCGACATCTACCTGCTCGGCGGCAGCGGGCACGCCGGAGTGCCGAAGCTCGCAGAGCAGCTGTCCGCGTCCACCGTGTTCACCGACCGCGTGGCGGAGGGTGCTGTCGTTCTCGCAGTCGACGCAGGCCTCGACGCCCTCGGCCGAGGCATCGTCGACGAGCGTGGCCGGATCATCGGCCCAGGTCTTGGACTCCTCGGCTTCACAACTAAACGCGGCCGCTCGGTGAGTGAGCCAGTGGTCAGCGAGCCGGTGCCCGAGCTGGGGCTGCCCGCACTCGGCGGGTGGGTGCAGCACCGCGTGGCGCTTCGGGCCGACCCCGACGTAGAACCGTTCCTCACCCTCGAGGTCGGGCACGGCGACCGCGGCCAGCTCGACGGCGTGCGCTCCGGCCACGTGATCGGTACCCGACTGCACGGACCGATCCTCGGCCGCAACCCCGAGGTGGCGGACGTCATGCTGGCGTGGGCAACCGGACGTGAGCCCCAGGAGTGGGAGCCGCTGCCCCCCGGTCCGCAGGAGCGAGCACGAGACCTGCGAGCCGAGGAAGATCGCGCGGCCGGACGCCGCGTCCGCGACCTGCGCGAACGGGTTGCTGAGACTAGGAAGTCTCTGCTTCGCGTCTGACCCGGTCGAGAGCCTTGGCGATCGGACGCGCCGTCAGCTCGATCTGCCACGGCCGAGCCCCGTGCGACGCAAGTCGCTTGGCCACGACGTCGGGACTGGCGTCGGCCGGCGGGTCCCACGCCACTCGTCGTACCGTGTCCGGCGCGAGGAGGTTCTCGGTCGGCAAACCGTGCTCGTCGGCGATTGCTGCGACAGCGGGCCGCAAGACCGCCAGGCGAGCAGCCGCCTCTGGGTTCTTGTCACCCCATGACCTGGCCGGAGGCGGGGCGTCCGAGACGAGCGTGGTCGAGGGTAGCTGCGAGTCGGGGCAGTTGCGCGCCCGCTCAATCGCGCCGAACCAGCGGCTGGCCTGTCGCTTGTTCGCGCGTCCACCGAAGACCGGCAGCGACACGAGCTCGTCCTGGGTCTCCGGCATGCGGAGAGCGGCTTCGACGATCGCGCTGTCGGGCAGCACTCGGCCGGGGGAGGTGTCGCGCGAGCGTGCGACCTCGTCGCGGGCGAGCCACAGCTCGCGGACGACCGCCAGCTGTCGGGCCTTGCGGACGCGGTGCATTCCGGAGGTGCGCCGCCATGGGTCGACGCGGGGAGGGGCCGGCGGCGCAGCGGCGACCGCCGCGAACTCCTGCCGCGCCCACTCGAGCTTGCCGGACGCCTCGAGCTCGGCGGCCAGGGCGTCGCGCAGCTCGATCAACACCTCGACGTCCAGGGCCGCGTACCGCAGCCAGGCCTCAGGCAAGGGACGGGTCGACCAGTCGACGGCCGCGTGACCCTTCTCGAGGGCGAGCCCCAGCACCGACTCGCACATCGCTCCGAGCCCCACGCGCGGATAGCCCAGCAGGCGTCCGGCCAGCTCGGTGTCGAACAGCGTCGATGGCGTGAGACCAAGATCAGCCAGGCACGGCAGGTCTTGGGACGCCGCGTGCAGCACCCACTCGGCCTCCCGCAGCGGCTCGGCGAGCACTGACAGGTCGTGGAATCCGATCGGGTCGACCAGCACAGTGCCAGCGCCCTCGCGGCGGATCTGGATCAGGTACGCGCGGTGGCCGTAGCGGTAGCCGCTGGCGCGTTCGGCGTCCACCGCGATGGGTCCGCTGCCGCTGGCGAGCGCGGACGCCGCCGCTTGCAGGCCTTCGGGGCTGGCGGTGACGTCGGGCAGCCCCTCGCGGGGCTCGAGCAGGGGGATAGGGGCGTCCGAGGCAGTCTCACCTGGTGCGGTGGTCTGCTCCGGGACGGTCACGCGGCCACCGTACGCGGCGGCTCGGTCAGGCGATGACCCCGGCGCGCAACGCGACGGCCACCATCTCGGCGCGGTCGCCAGTGCCCAGCTTGCGGGCGATGCGAGCCAGGTGGCTCTTGACGGTGAGGGCCGAGAGGTTCAGCTCGCCACCGATGTCGCGGTTGGAGCGGCCAGCTGCCACCAGCTGCAGCACCTCGATCTCGCGAGCGGAGAGTCCCTCAGGTCCGCCCGCGCCACGGGTGCGGCTGCCCGGCGCCGTGCGGGCCACCTCGGCGTTGCCACCGGTGACCACGAAGCCTTTGACGCCTGCTGCCAGCGCGGCGCGAACCGAGTACGGGTCGTCCCCCGGCGACAGCGCCACACAGCGTGACCAACCGGCCTGGCGAAGCTCGTTCAACAGGTGCAGCCCGGAGCCGTCCGGGAGTGAGAGGTCGATGACGCAGAGGTCACGCGGACCATCGGCGATGGCACGCGCCCGCGCCTCGGCGATAGACGCTGCTTCGGCGACCGAGGCCGCGCCCAAGATGTGGAGTCTGCGAACAACCGCCTCGCGGACGCCTGGGTTCCCGACCACCGCGAGCGCGGTGAACCGGGCAGTGCGGAACGCGTGGGCTTGCCCACCGCGTTCGACGAGTGCGGTCACCCGTCCCTCCCTCTTCCGGTCGGACGCCAGCGACGCCCGAACAGTGCCGATCACGCCCGGTGAGGCTCCCCAGGGACGTCGTCCCAGGTGAAGCCGAACCACCTGCTGGTGATCTCATCGGCCGACTGGGCTAGGGCCTGTAGGAGAAATCCCCACCAGATGCGGGGGAACGGAGCTAGCGCCTGCTCAGGGGCACGACGCCGGCTGGAAGCGGCGGCAGGCCGGCCGCGGTGCACAGCAGATCGCCCCAGGCGGACAGGTGCTCGCCGAGCGTGTTCTCGCTCTGCGGCGTCCAGGAGGCCCTGATCTCGATCTCCGCGGACGAGGGCCGCTCGGACATCGCACCGAAGCTCTCGGACGCCACCCGGGTCACCGTGCCGCTCACGGCAAGCGGGTCGAGGCCGTGGCCGCCCAGGCACTCCATCAGCCAGGACCAGCCGACCTCGGTGACCAGCGGGTCTGCGGCCATTTCGGGGTCGAGTCCGGCCCTGGCGAAAGTGACGATGCGGAAGGTGCCGTCCCACGCGTCGTGACCGTCCGGGTTGTGCAGCAGCACGAAGCGTCCCGACCCGACCTCTTCGTCGCTCACCGTGACGTCCGCGGTCATTGCGAGCGAGTACGGGGCAAGCCGTTGCGGCGCGGGAGCCTCGTCGCAGGTGATCTCGGGCCGCAATCGCGCGGCTCTGATCGACTGCAGCGCCCGGGAGAAGGTCTCCGGTGGGGAATCCGGAACAGTCACCGGAACAGGGTACGTGGCCTCGGGTCCGGTCCCCGGCCGCGACGCGCCCCGCCTGACGTCTAGCCTTTCGCGATGGCCGCTGCCCTTGCCTTGCTCTCGAGCCTGTTGTGGGGCACGGCAGACTTCTTCGGCGGCCTGTTCACCCGGCGGATGCCGTCGGTCGTGGTGGTGCTGGTCTCACAGGCCATCGCGCTGGTCATGATCGTTCCGACAGTGTGGCTGGTCGGAGGGTTCGACGACCCCTCCGGGTACTTCTGGTGG
>DASUFV010000083.1:0-2121 GCA_036274415.1 Actinomycetes bacterium | reverse complement strand
GGCTCCTCCTCGCGGTGCCTGCGGTGTCGATGTCATGGCTCCACTCTTCGGGTAAGACCCCCGACCCCGGATCGGTCACCTGCCTAGTTCTGGCAGCCCGTTCTCAGAGCCGGTCGAGCGACGTCTAAGGCCCACCCGGTGACGCCGATTCCCCCGGCGGCCTCAGGTTCTATGCCCGTTTTGCCGGTTTTCGAGCGGTGAACCCGAGGGAATCGCCGCACGCGAGGGCTACGGTCGGGCGGTGAGCTCGAGCGCCGTGCGACGTCCACCCGGGTACGTCGCCGACCTGCGGGCCGTGGTCGGACACCGCCAACTGCTGCTGCCGGCCGTCTCCGTTCACATCACCGACGACGTCGGACGCCTGATGCTCGTGCACCAGCGCGATCGCCAGCAGTGGGGCACCGTCGGTGGTGCCGTCGAACTCGGAGAAAGTCCGGCACAGGCGGCGGTGCGCGAGGCGTCCGAAGAGACCGGTCTGACGATCGAGGTCACGCGCCTGGTCGCCGCGCTTGGTGGACCGGACTTCGAGATGACCTATCCCAACGGAGACGAATGCGCGTACCTGTCCATCGTGTTCGACGCTCGCGTGGTTGGCGGCGCGCTCAAGCCCGATGGTGACGAGGTGACCCGGTGCGAGTGGTTTACCCGCGCGAACCTGCGGCACGCTGACATCAGCACGGTGAGCCGTTCGGTGCTCATGGCGACCGGCTGGCTGCCCGGTTTCTGACTCCGCCGCTCGCCATACTGTCCAGTACGACGACGGAGCGTCGGAGGGGGAGCGATGACCCAGTTCGTCTGTCCGCACTGCGGAGAGGCGCTGGACGCCTATGCCGTTCGTTGCGCGAACTGCGGCCAGCCTGCGTCCCCATATCTGGGAGCGCAGGGAACGCCAGGCACACCCGAGACCATCGGCGCCTGGGCGATGCCGGCGCCCGATGCCTTGGCCACCGCGACGCTGGCTCCGGTCACGCGCGACGGACGCCCACCTGCCGTTGGCTTGGCATGGCTGATTGCGGTGCTGCCGGCAGCACTGTTGCTGACGTGGTGGCTGGTTGGCTGGTGGCCCGGCTTCCTGGCGGTAGTTGCGCACTTTGCGATCGTCCTGACCGTAGTGGCGCTCGACTCGCGCCGGCTCGACCGCGAGCTCATCGACGTCGAGTGGCCGTGGGCACTTCTCACGCCTGCGACATACCTGTTCGTCCGCTACGCCAAGACCCGCCGGGCGCTGGCTGCGGCTTGGCTCGGCACGGCGAGCACGGCGGTGTGGCTGCTGGCCTTGGTGGCGGCCTTGCTTGCCGCCACGCTCAACTCTCCTTTGGCGATCCGGACGCGCGTGATCCCTGAGCTGCAAGACGTGGTCGCAGCGAGCCAGTCATTCCGACAGACGTACAGCACCTGGTCGCTCACCCGTAACGACTCCATGGACGAAGCGCTTCGGGCCTCAGCCGATGACTTCGCCGCTGCACTCGACGCACTGGTGGCAGAACTGGATCGTCAAGACTTTCCTGATGACCTCGATTCTGAGGTGGTAGCGCTCACGGGATCACTCACCGCCCTGGCTGGCGAGCTCGACGACATCGAAGCGGCACGCGGGTGGATCACCATGAGCAGGGCGTCTTGCGACGTCACCACGGGCTCGGCCGAGACCACGCAGGCGCTGGCTGATTTCACCGACGCGATCGAGGCGCCCGACGCCGATGTCATTGCGGCCCTGGTGCCGTACGTCAGAGGGGCATCCGACTTCTGCCAGCTGGAATTGCCGATGCTCGACGGATTCTCAGCGTTCCAAGCAGGTGTGCGAAGCAAAGACCCGACGCAGATCAGGAACGGCTACGCCGTCATGGCCAACAGCCTCGACGAGGTTGTCGCGGGTCTGCGTGAGTTTGAGTGGCCGGGAACACAGGCCGTTCCGCTGGCGGACGTCCGGACCAGCTACCAGGCCGCAGCGGACGCCGCGCACCGCGCCGTGGAACGCTTCGACGCCGTCGACTATCTCGGTTTCAAGCTCGCCGCGCACGAGTTCGTCCGCAGCCTGCGAGATCTCGGTGCGGCCGAGGCGCAGCTCAATGCGGACTATCTCGTGGCCATCAACTCGTTGGGGTCGTGAGGCAAGAATCACCC
>DASUFV010000082.1:0-4885 GCA_036274415.1 Actinomycetes bacterium | reverse complement strand
CCCATTTTCGGAAGTCGGGGACCTTCCCGTCGGTGACGCACTGATAGCGAGTGGCCCGCTCTTGTCCGACGACGGTTCTCTGACGATCGGTGCCGCAGTCTTGCTGGAAGCACCCAACGAAGCGAGCGCTCGCGAGGTTCTCTCCGTTGACCGATACACCGGAATCGAGGCCCATCGGTGGAGGTTCGGTGGACGACCGACTGAACCGACTGGGTGAGCCCGTGGCGGAGGTATCTGAGTTCGTCGAGCGCTGACCTGCGCAGCACATCGGATCACGAAGAGTGGGAGCTCCCGCAATCTGGCTGGACGCTCCGACGGCTGACCGTCGTGGCCCTGAGCCAGGTAGCGATCTGGCTCTACATGACGATCGCCACCTGAACGTACGGCCCAGCGCCTTGGCAGATCGCGATGTGGGCGGTCCCACGATCGGCGACACCATCGTGGGGTGGATGATCTGGCGCGACTGGAGCAAGCAGCACGATCCGTAGCGCACGCACGATGAGTCGACCGCGTGTTCACCATGGCGCCGTCGCTGTGATCCAGGAGGGTGACCAACGCTCGGAAGCCGTTGCTCACGGGCGATCGTGCGTCCGCTGGAACTCCCAACCAAGTCGTCATCGTGCCCCTGCGAGACTCGCTGCTCTATCGTCTCGGCAATCGAGTTCGTCTCGACCGGCCTGGTTCATCCAAGCGA
Source organism: Actinomycetes bacterium (assembly GCA_036274415.1). Lineage (GTDB taxonomy): Bacteria > Actinomycetota > Actinomycetes > JAHEKZ01 > JAHEKZ01 > JAHEKZ01. Next base: position 4,191 of record DASUFV010000082.1, on the reverse strand, counting down.
CGCCCACAGGATCATCTGACAGGATGTGCGGGCCCCGGGGCGGCGACGCCGTCGTTGAACAAGTTCGCGGTCAGAGCCGACGCCGACACGAGCCAGCGCTGGCGCCTCAAGGGTGAATGTCACGCGAGTCCATGGCATCGATTTCGGGAGCCATCTTGAACCTTCTTCTCACATCCGGTGGCGTCACGAATGCGAGTATCCGAGGTGCCCTGGGAGACCTGCTGGGCAAGCCCTTCTCCGACTGCCGTGCGCTCTGCATCCCTACGGCTCAGTGGGGTCACCCGATGTGTGGGCCTCTCTCTGTGCGGGACGTCGTCGTCGGTGAACCCCAGTTGGTGAGGTCCAGCTCCGAGTGGGAGTCGGTGGGGTTACTCGAGCTCACAGCGCTGCCCAGCATTGGCGAAGAGCGCTGGATCCCCTGGGTCCGCGAGGCCGATGTGCTGCTGGTCGACGGTGGAGACGCGACGTACCTGTGCCACTGGATGCGCGAATCGGGGCTGGCCGACCTTCTGCCCTTCCTGACCGACACGGTCTGGGTGGGGGTGAGTGCCGGCAGCATGGTGATGACGCCCCGGATCGGTGCCACCTTCGTGGAGTGGCCCTCCGCGCCGGACGATCGCACCCTTGGCGTCGTCGACTTCGCGATCTTCCCGCACCTGGACGTCTTTCCGACCAACACCATGGCCGCGGCCGAGCGCTGGGCAACCGAGATCGACTGTCCGGCCTACGTCATCGATGACGAGACGGCCATCAAGGTGGTCGACGGATCCGTCGAGGTCGTCTCCGAGGGTCACTGGAAGCTGCTTGGCTCGTAGTCGCAGCCAACAGACCCCGTCGGCGGTGAACACCGGGCAGGGAAGCCTCGCGGGTCTCTCGGAAACCGGTGATCTCCTGGCCACAACCGTCCTCACACGAGGGGCAACCGCCGGAACCTCATGTACTGGCACGTCTTGCGTCGGGACAACGTCGTCGTCGGCTCGGTAAAGTCGGATGTCTTTGAGTACGACCGAGAGGAGTTCGAAATGGCATCAATCTCGGAGCGGGAGAACAGTGAGATCGAGGCGGCAAACGACTCCGGGACTACCCCGGTGGTCTTCATCCACGGCCTGTGGCTGCTGCCGAGCAGCTGGGCCAACTGGGCGGCATTCTTCAAGCAGGCCGGTTACGCGCCGCTGACGCCGGACTGGCCGGACGATCCCGAAACAGTGGAGGAGGCGCGGGCGAACCCGCAGGTCCTCGCCAAGAAGACGCTGAAGCAGGTGGTCGACCACACGGCCGAAGTGATCGGCAAGCTGGAGGAGAGGCCCGCCGTGCTGGGGCACTCGACCGGAGGACTGTTCGCCCAGATGCTCGCCGGCAAGGGACTCTCGGCAGCCACGGTGGCGATCGACCCGGGCGTGTTCCGCGGGGTCCTGCCGCTGCCCTTCTCCACGCTCAAGGCGAGCGGACCGTTCTTGTTGGACCCCAGGACTCGGGGCCGGGCCATCACGCTCACCCGCGACCAGTTCAAGTACGGCTGGGCAAACGCACTCGATCAGAAGGAGACAGAACGGCTCTACGACACCTACCACGTAGCCGGCTCGGGGATCGCCCTCGCCCAGATGGGCAACTCCAATCTCAACCCCTGGACCGAGTCGAAGGTCGATACCAAGAATCCGGATCGAGGCCCACTGCTGATCCTCGACGGGGAGAAGGACCACACGGTTCCCTGGGCGATCGCCAACGCCGCCTACAAGCGGCAGAAAGGCAATCCGAACGTCACCGAGATCAAGAAGATGCCAAACCGCGGCCACTCGCTGACCATCGACGACGGCTGGCAGGAGGTCGCGCAGACCGCGCTCGACTTCATCGCCCGATTCGTCCCTGCCAAGCCGAGCTAGCCCAGCGCGAGACCCGGAGTCGCCTCCCGGACAACGCGTGTCGTCCGGGAGGGAGGTGCGCACTCTCGTGCAGGGCGGGGGCGGTGCGATGCCTCGATCCTCGCTGTCGTCAGTCCGTGGTTCAGGGCTCGACAGGTCGGCGTTCTTCCGACGGAGGCGTGCCAACCAGTGGCCTCGTAGAAGTCCCTACCGTGTTTGTAGGCCGCCGCCGTCCAAAGGATCGCTTCGCAGTAGCCCGCGGCAAGCAGATCCTCGAGCACGGCGTCCCGGACGCCGAACGTCCGCAATCCGGGTTAGGTTGCCGGCATGTCCGACTTCACCATCGGGGAGCTCACACCGGACACGTTCGACGACTTCGCCGCTCTCGTCGACCGGAACGGGGGCATGTTCGCCGGCTGCTGGTGCACGAAGTTCCATCCCGACTGCGCAGAGAAGGGCCAGAGCCGCGAGGGGAACCGGGCGTTCAAGCAACGACTGGTAGCCGACAGGATCGCGCACGCTGCGCTGGTCTACGACGGGGACCGGGCCGTCGCCTGGGCGGAGTACGGGTCGCCCGAGGAGCTGCCCGACATCCAGCACCGCAAGGAGTACCTGGCCACTGCCGAGCGACTGCCCGACTACCGGGTCACCTGCATCCTGGTCGAGCGTGGCCTTCGTGGTCAGGGCCTGGCGGCGATCGCCCTGCGCGGAGCCGTCGAGCTGATCGCGCAGGCCGGTGGCGGCCTGGTCGAGGGCTACCCGCACGACACCGGCGGGGTCCGGAAGAAGAACTCGTCGTTCCTCTACAACGGCACCCGAACCATGTACGAGCGCGAAGGCTTCACCTACGACCGACCCAAGGGCCAGGGCAACTGCGTCATGGTGCGCGACGTGGCCGCCGCTGATCTTCAACGTGCCCGTTGATGGCAAGGGCGGAACGGATCGAACCCGACGCCGAGGTGGTCGTCCGGTTAGGTACGACCGCCCTGGCGCTGCCCGAGGCCTACGAGGAGGACGCTTGGACCGGAATCCGATGGCGGATCCGCGCCAAGACCTTTGCCCACGTCATGGTTGCGCAGCCGGGCTTCGAGTCGTCGTTCCGCGACATCACGGGCGTCTCGGACCCGACCACCCTACTGACGTTCCATGCCACCGGCGACGAGTTGCTCGCCCTGGCTCACGCCGGCATGCCGTTCTACAAACCGCCGTGGTCACCCACGATCGTCGGGATCGTGATCGACGACGACACCGACTGGGCGGAAGTCGCCGACCTGGTCACGGAGAGCTACCGCTTCTGTGCACCGCGGAAGCTGGCGAGGCTGCTGGACGAAGACGGCCGATGAGGCTGCACATGGTTCTGCCGATGAGCGAGCGTCAGGACACCAGGCCTTCGATCAGGTAGAGCGCGCCGATGCCGAGTGCCAGGCAGCCCAGGAGAAGTCGCAGGGCTTCCTCCGGGAGCCGGGGCTGGAGCCGTGCACCGAGGTAACCCCCGACCAGACCGCCGAGGCCGCAGGCGATTCCGATCGTCCCGTCGGGTGCGATCGAGCCATCAGCGAACAGAGCGAGCACGGCGAAGGTCAGGGCTCCGATGATCGACGTGACGAAAGTGGAGGCGAGCGCGGCGGGCGCGACGACAGCCATCGTCATCCCCGACCCGACAAGGATCGGGCTCAGGATCGATCCGCCTCCGATCCCGTAGACACCGCCCACGACTCCAACGCCGAGGGCCAGCCCGACAACGGCACGTGGCGTCAGCGAACCGCGGACATCCGGTGGTGACAGGGTGCGTCGGATCAGCCACGCGCCGAGCGTCAGGAGCACGAACCCGGCAACGACTCGGAACGCTTCGGGCCCCGGCAGGAGAAAGACGCGGACGATGGCTCCGACGATGACTCCCGGGATGGTTCCGGCGAGCAGCAGTCGAGTCAGCGGGCCGTTCACGAGGCCGGCGCGACCGTATCTGAACAAGGCCCCTGGTCCGGCGATCACGTTGTACAGGAGGTTCGTAGGCGTGACGGCTGGGTTGGGCACGCCGAGCAGGCTCAACTGGATCGGGAGCATGAAGACGGCGCCCGACACACCCACGGGCGCGGTCACAGTCGCGACCGCGACGCCGGCGGCGAAGCCCAAGATCAGGTCTGCCAACACAAAGGGACCCTAGTGGCCCCAACTCGACGCGCAGGTTCACGCCGCCTTGGAGGTCGGGACATGGCACGTGCGATCTGGAGCGGGTCGCTGTCGTTCGGTCTGGTCAACGTGCCCGTCGGCCTGTACTCGGCGACGCAGGACCACGAGGTGCACTTCCACCAGTTCGAGAAGGGCACGTCTT
>DASUFV010000081.1:0-16649 GCA_036274415.1 Actinomycetes bacterium | reverse complement strand
CCGTGAGCACCCGGCCGGGGCGGCTCGCCTGCCACAGGTCGCTTGCGGCCACCAGGTCAGCTCGCGCCGACACTTCGGTCGACCCCGCCGCCACCAGCACGACGGGGGACTCCGGTGTCTCGCCCACGTCGGCGACGTTCCGCTCAAGCACGGGCGGCAACCATTCCCCGGAGCCCAGCGTGCCGAGGTCTTCGACGTCGGTCGCGCTCTCCAGTGCACGCGGGATGTCGACTCGGGCGTGGTAGCCGGACGACAGCAAGAGACCAATCGCCCTCAGTCGTAGGTGCTGCCGCGATTCGATCCAGTCACTCAGAGGGGGCTCGTCGTGGTCGAGGAACGCGATGTGGCACGCCATCGGTGCCACGGCGTCCGCTACCTGCGCGGCGAGGCGGCGCAGGGCGACCGCGTGTCGAGGGTCCGGTGACCCGTGGGCGATCAGCAGCCCGTCGACTTCGATTGCGCGAGTCACACGCCGGGGGAGGCGTCGCCGGCAAACGCAGCCACGTCGCCAACCACGATGACGGCAGGGCTTTGGACACCGCGGGTGGCACACGCGTCCGCGATGGTGCCGAGGGTGGCAACGGTCACTCGCTGCAGCGGTGTAGTGCCGCGTTCGATCACCGCTACCGGTTCGTCGCCGTTTCGTCCGTGCCTGATCAGCTCGCGCGCGATCTCGGGGAGACGCGAGACGCCCATGAGGAACAGCAGCGTTCCTTCGAGCGCAGCCAACGACGCGAAGTCGAGCGGACCGTCGTGCCCGGACACCACTGTGAAGCGGCTCGTGACGCCGCGTGCGGTGACCGGGATTCCGGCCGCCGCGGGAACCGCGAGCGCGCTGGTCACGCCAGGGACGACCTCGACGGGAACCCCGGCCTCACGGCACGCGGCTGCTTCCTCGCTGCCCCGTCCCAGGACGTACGGATCGCCGCCTTTCAAACGCACGACCCAGCGCCCTGCCGTGGCGTGCTCGACGAGCAGCGCGTTGATCTGGTCCTGCGTCAACGTGTGCGCGTGCGGTGCTTTGCCGGCGTCAATGACCTCGACATCCGGATCGAGCTCGTCGAGCAAGGAACGGGGCGCCAGACGATCGACGATCACCACATCGGCCTCCGCCAGTAGCTGGCGTCCGCGCGTGGTGATCAGGCCAGGATCGCCTGGCCCGCCTCCGACCAGCGCAACATGCCCCATGCCATCGGCGTTGACCCGACGACGGCGCAGGGAGAACTCCCCGGCAGAGAGGCTTTGGGCGATGTCGTTGCGCAGCTCAACGGCTCGGCGTGGGTCTCCACCGGCGTTGACGGCAACGACGACGTCGCCGATCCGCGCTACGGCTGGCGTCCACGCCCGGCTCGTTGCGGCGTCGTCCGCCCGCACACACCAGAGGTGGCGACGGTCGGCCTCGGCCGCGACCAGGTCGTCGATCGGCCGCTCTCCGGTCGCGGTGTGGACCAGCCAGGCGCCATCGAGATCTGCGGTCTCGAACTCGCGGACGTGCACGGTGAGTGCACCGGCGGACGCGGCGTCCCAAAGGTCTTCGCAGACGAACGGCGCGACGACGTGTACGTCGGCTGCAGCGTCGAGGAGCATACGTGCGCGTCGTGCCGCCACAGGTCCGCCGCCGACCACGATGACTCGGCGGTCAGTGAGGTCGAGCAGCAGTGGGTACTGCGGAGAACCGTGGTCGATTTCACTCATGCGTGGATGCCGCACTCAGTCTTGTCGGCGCCGGCCCAACGGCCCGAGCGTGCGTTCTCGCCGGCGCGGACCGGGCTGGTGCACGGTGCGCATCCGATCGAGGCGTAGCCCAACTGCTGGAGCGGGTTGATGAGGACGCCGTGACGTGCTGCGTACGCGGCCACCTCTTCCTGCGTCCAGCGCGCGATCGGGTTGATCTTGACCATGCCGCGCTTGGCGTCCCAGTGCACCACCGGCGTGCCAACTCGGGCGGCGGTCTCGTCTCCCCGGATGCCGGTGACCCACGCCGTGAACGGTGCCAGGACTCGGGCCAATGGAGTGACCTTGCGAATCTGGCAGCAACGGTCGGGGTCAGACTTCCAGAGGTTGGCACCGAATGCCTTGGTCTGCTGCTCGACGGTGATGTCGGGCATCGTGTTGAGCAGCTCGATGTCGAGCGTTGCTGCAATGGCATCGCGGGTGCCGTACGTCTCGGCAAAGTGCAAGCCGGTGTCGAGGAAGGCCACCTTCACACCGGGCATCGCGCGCGATGCAAGGTGAGCCACGACACCGTCGGACATCGACGACGCAACGACCGTGTGCTCGCCGAAGGTGAGCGCCGCCCACGTCAGGATGTCGATGGCGCGCGCGTCGGCGAGACGCGCGCCGGCGTCCTCGGCCAGAAGCTCGAGCTCGGCCGGTCCCAGCAGGCTGGCGTCCGCAACGGTGATGCCGTAGCGAGCGTGCAGCGCCTCGGCGGCGCTGACGCCGTGCACCACCGAGCCAGGCAGGCCCGTCGTGTCGATGGGTGCGATGGTCATGCCGCCACCCCCAGGACGGACAGCGAGAACACGCGCAGGCACGAGCGGCACTCCCACGCGGTGTGTGACTCTTCGTTGGGTCGAAGGTCGGTGTCGGCGCAGAAGGGGCAGTACTGCGGAGCCATTCGGGTGCCGCTCATGAGAGGTCTACCTCCTCTGCTCGTTGTGCCCATTCGGCGAACGACTCGCCGTCGTTGCGTTGCTCTGAGTACTTGCGTGCGACTCGCTCGACGTACAGCGGAAGCTGCTTGGCGGTCACCTTGAGGCCACGGGGCTTACGGCCGAACGCGGCGTCCGGGCCGAAGGATCCGCCGAGGTGCACCTGGAAGCCGTCGACGGCGTTGCCGTCCTCGTCCCACGCGATCGATCCCTTCAGGCCGATGTCCGCCGTCTGGATGCGAGCGCACGAGTTGGGGCAGCCGTTGACGTGCAACGAGAGCGGCGCGTCGAAGTCGGGAAGCGCGTTCTCGAGATGGTCGATGGTGGACGCCGCGAGCGCCTTGGTCTCGACGATCGCGAGCTTGCAGTACTCGATGCCGGTGCAGGCCATGGCTCCGCGACGGAACTCGCTCGGCCCGGTGTCCAAGCCGATTGCTGCCAGGCCGGCAGTCAGCGACTCGACCTGCTCGCGCGGGACGTCCAGCACGAGCAGTTTCTGCTGTGCGGTCAGGCGGACTTGGTCAGACCCTGCCGCCTCGGCCAGGTCTGCGACTGCAGAGAGCGTCGTACCGCTGACGCGTCCAACCGTGGGGGAGACGCCGACGTAGAAGCGGCCGTCCTTCTGCTCGTGGACGCCTACGTGGTCACGGCGTTCGGGTGGGGCGTCCGGCGCCGGGCCGTCGGTGAGCGTGCGGTGGAGGTACTCGGTCTCGAGCACGTGCCGGAACTTCTCGACGCCCCAGTCGGCCACCAAGAACTTGATCCGTGCGCGGTGGCGGAGCCTGCGGTAGCCGTAGTCGCGGAACACCTGCACGATGCCGTGCCACACCTCCGGCACTTCTTCGAGTGTCGCGAAGACGCCGAGGCGTTGCGCGTACATCGGGTTGGTCGAAAGACCACCGCCGACGAAGACGTCGAAGCCAGGGCCCAGCTCGGGGTGTCGGACGCCGACGAACGACACGTCGTTGACCTCGTGTGCGACGTCCTGCTGGGGCGACCCGGAGATCGCCGTCTTGAACTTGCGTGGCAGGTTCGACAGCGAGGGGTCGCCGATGAACGTGTCGACGATCGCCTCGATGGCCGGTGTGCCGTCGATGATCTCGTCAGCAGCGACCCCGGCGACCGGTGAGCCCAAGATGACGCGAGGGGTGTCGCCGCACGCTTCGGCGGTCGTGAGGCCGACCCCTTCGAGCTGCTCCCAGATCGTGGGAACGTCTTCGACCCTGATCCAGTGCAGCTGGATGTTCTGGCGGTCGGTGATGTCGGCGGTGTCGCGTCCGTAGGTGGTGGAGATGTTGGCGATCGTGCGCAGCTGCGCGAGGTTCAGGCGTCCGCCGTCGCTGCGCACGCGCAGCATGAAGTACTCGTCGGACAGCTCGTGCGGCTCGAGCGTCGCGGTGCGTCCGCCTTCGATGCCGGGGCGGCGCTGGGTGTAGAGGCCCCACCAGCGGAACCGGCCGTTGAGGTCGGCCGGGTCGATCGAGTGAAAGCCAGTCTTGGAGTAGATGTTCTCGATGCGGGACCGCACGTTGAGCCCGTCGTCGTCGAACTTGGTTCGCTCGTTCGGGTTGAGCGGCTCGCGGAACCCGAGTGCCCACTGCCCCTCGCCACGCCTCTGCCGGTTCGAGCCGCGAGCTGGCTGTGCGGAGGCGGGTTGAGGTGTGTCCTGAGGTGAGGCTGTCTGCGCAGCGTCGGCGGAGCGCTCGCGCGCGGGGGCCGATGCGGCGTCCGTGGTCATGAGATGTCCTGTGTCTGGGCGGTGTTGCTGGCTGTCTGACTGTTTGATTCGGCTGGGCCCGGGTTCGGGCCCGTCATCGAGCGTTCAGCGCTCGACTGGCCCTGTGGGGCTCTGTGGGGCTCTGTGGGGCAGGGGGCGAGGGCGGTGGATTACCGCATCTGCAGGCGACAGCAACACTGGCAACCAGAGATCCGCATGAGGTCGATGTGGCGACGCTCGACCAGCGCGATGGGGCGCGCGACGGATCCGGTGCTCGCTGGCATGCCCGCCAGGATGCCATAGGTCTCACGATGCGTACACCGCTCTCACAATGTGAGACAGAGTGGGATCAGGGGGACGGCAAGCGGGTGAACGCCCTCCCGCTGCCACGGCGCGCCACCTACAGTGCCTTCGTGTCGAGTCTGATCAGCAAGCACCGGTCGCTGTCAGACCGCACGGCTGCTGGACGGGCCGCCCGCCAGCAGACCCCGAGGGGCGCGCTGGCCGAGCACGTGATCTCGGTCGACCGACCTGATCCGGTCGAGCTGCTGCACGAGAGCGATGCCGTCCGGGACGCCGAGCTGCTGCCGCTGAAGTACGAGCGCATGTCGGCGTCGCCCTTCGCCTTCTTCCGGGGCTTCGCCGCGATCCAGTCGTTCGACCTCGCACAAGGGCCGCGAACGTCGGTGACGACCCAGCTGTGCGGCGACCTGCATCTGTCGAACCTGGGCGTCTTCGCCTCGCCAGAGCGCAACCTGCTCTTCGACCTGAACGACTTCGACGAGACGCTGCCTGGACCGTTCGAGTGGGACCTGAAACGCCTCGTGACGTCGTTCGCCGTTCTGGGACGCCACCGCGGCTTTTCCCCTGCGGTCGTCGCCGAGTCGGCCCGCACGGTCGTGCGGGCATATCGGACACGCATCAACGAGCTGGCCGAGGTCAGCACCCTTTCGGTTTGGTACGACCGCATCGACGAACAGCTGCTCGAGCAGTTCGCGGTTCAGAGTCTCAGCAAGAAGGACATCAAGCAGTTCCGGGCCAACCTCGCCAAGGCCCGGCGCAAGACGTCATCGGACGCCGCGGCCAAGCTGACCGAGGTGACGCCGGAGGGTCGACGCTTCCGCTCCAACCCGCCGCTGCTGACTCGCATCGATGCGCAGGTGGGTGAGCCCGCGAACCTGTTGGCCAGCCTGCACAACTACCACACGTCGCTGGTCAACGACCGGCGGCATTTGCTCGAGCACTTCCGCTTGATTGACATCGCTCGAAAGGTCGTCGGCGTCGGCAGTGTCGGCACGCGGTGCTGGGTCCTGTTGTTCGAGGGCAGGGACGCCGACGATCTGCTGATCCTGCAGGCGAAAGAAGCCGGTCCCTCCGTACTCGAAGGCCACCTTCGCAAGAGCGTCTTTCGGCATTCCGGACGACGAGTGGTGGAAGGTCAACGCCTCATGCAGGCGCAGAGCGACATCTTCCTGGGGTGGACGACCGGCCCGATCGACGCGGCCCGGCACTACTACGTGCGGCAGCTGCGCGACATGAAGGGCGGCGTCGATCCCGAACGGATCACGCCCACGATGCTGCCGCGCTACGCGCAGATCTGCGGCATGGCAGCCGCCCGCGCCCACGCGCGTGGTGGCGACCCAGTCGAGATCGCTGCCTATCTGGGCAACGGCGATCGGGCCGACCGCGCCCTCGTCGAGTACGGCTTGGCGTACGCCGACCAGAACGAGAAGGACTTCGCGGCTTTCATGGCAAGTCGCGTCCCCTCATAGGCGGCGACGCCGACAGCCAGTGAGGCGACGAGCGCGACGAGCGGCACCTCGTCCAAGGGCGGGTAGACCACCCAGTGAGTCAGGTAGATCGCAAGGGACGCCGCCGCCAGACGAGTGAGCAACGGCACGCTCACGCGTGGCACTCGGATGGTGCTGAACCACGTGAGCACGAGCAGGCCGACGATGACCGCACCCTCGCGCCACGCTGAGCCCCAGTACCCGGGAACGGCGACGACGACCACCGAGCTGACGAGTAGCCGTTGCCAGGTGGAGGTCGCGCGGGCAGCCCACCAGCCGAGGGCGAAGAACCAGAAGAAGTAGACGGCCGGGGCAGGCGAAGGCCGAGGGTCCGTCAGACCTGGCATCGCACCGAACCGAACAACCAAGCCAATGGCAACCAGGACGCCGGGAACCAGGAACGGGTGCGTTCGCTCCACCCGGTCGAAGGCTGGAATCGCAAAGAGCGCAGCTGCGGCCAGCAGGTACAGCACCAGCGCCTCAACGAACCAGAAGTGCCACGCCGGCCCCCATTGATCGGGCCCAAGCACAGTGCCGAGGAGCGCGGCGTTGCGCCAGGTGTAGTCGGCGGTCAGCAGTGCAGCCAACCCGATCCACAATGCACTCGGCACCGCAATCCGCACAGCGCTGCGCAGGATCGTCGACGACCGCGACGCAGCTACGGGATCGGGGGCAGGTTGCTCGGGACGGTCGAGTAGGAACCGTGCCATCGAGAACCCGGCGAGTCCTAGCAGGACGTGCGCACCGCCCATGAGCTCGAACAGGCCGATGTGCGTGCCGACGATGGCCACGATGGCCACGGCCCGAAGGACGACCCCGGTGTCGAGCTGTGCGGTCCAGCGATGTGCCACTGAGCCGGACGCCGCCAACTGCTCGGGGGAGCGCAGATGCCAGTCGGTCGGAAGTTGCCCGAGCATCGACTCGAGCCGCACCGAGACCTCGACGAACGACAGTGAGTCGCCGCCCAGCGACACGAACGAGTCCCGTGCTGTGGCGTCCGGACGCCCGAGCAGCTGCGCAAACAGCGCAGTGATCTGCTGAGCGGTGACACGCCCGACCCCAACCGTGTCGGGTTCCTTCGACGCGTCGTGAGAGCCGCATCGACAGTCGACGGCGGACCGATCGAGTTTGCCGCTTGCGAGGCGGGGGAGTGCATCGACCACTCGGGCGTGGACGACGTGCATGGGGAGACCAGCCGCTCGCGCTGTGCGGTCGGCTAAGTGCTCGCGATCGACCCGTCCCTCTGCAACGACGCACAGGCCGACGTCTTCGCCGACGACGGCCGCCGTTATGCCTTCGGAGGCGAGCACCTGCTCGACGCGGTCCAGGTCGATGCGCAGGCCGAAGATCTTCGCGACGCGCGAGCGTCGCCCGACGATGCGGAAGGTTCCGTCAGCGTTCCGGGCCGCAAGGTCACCGGTGTGCAGCGCGTCCACTGTGCGACCCAGTGCGAGGTCGGCGGGTTGCTCGGCGTAGCCGAGCATGACGTTCGGGCCGCGGTAGACGATCTCGCCGACTCCGGGCTCGTCGTCAGGGCCCGACGACAGCTCGATGGAGCCACCCGGGACGGGCCGACCGATCGACTCGGGTACGTCGAGCGCCAGCTCAGGGTCGAGGGTCGCAATGCGGGCGGTCGCCTCGGTCTGCCCGTACATCACGTGCAGTTGGTAGCCCATGCGCTCGCCCAGCCCGGCGTAGTGCTTCACGCGCTCGGGCGCGAGGCGTCCACCGGCCACCGTGACGTGTGCCAAGTGCGGCAGTCGCTGCCGAGCGAAGCCGACCCGGTCGAGCAGGTCAAACGTGTGCGGGACGCCGGGAAGGGTGGTGACCGCGTGCTCGGCCACGGCGTCCCAGAACCTCGCGTCGACGACCGAGTCGTCGCTCAGCACGACGGACGCGCCCACCTCGAGATGGCTGTGCAGGACCGACAGTCCGTAGGAGTACGTGAGCGGAAGCGTGGTCACGGCACGGTCGTCCGGGGTGATGCGTAGGGCTTCGACGATCGAATGCGCGTTGGCCTGCAGGTTCTCCGCTGAGAGACGGACCAGCTTGGGTGAACCCGTGGAGCCGCTCGTGCTCAGGAGGAGAGCCAGGTCGGGGTGGAGCGTATGCACCGACTCGGCGTGGCGCTCGGTGGTCGTCCAGCTCCCATCCGCGCGATACGCGATGACGTCCGGGTCGTACGTAGCGGTGAGTTCGAGCAGCGCTTCGTGGTCGGCTTCTGACGCCAAGAGCGCGACATGACCGGCCGCCAGCGTGGCCAGGTACGTCGTCACTGCCTCGAGACTGCGGTCCAGACCGATCAGGACGAGGCGTCGAGCACCGACGGGAGACGTGAGCTCGCTGGCGCGTGCATCGACGGCACTCGCCAGCTCGGAGTACGTCACTCTGGGAGAACCCCGGCCGTCATTGCCCGGCTCGATCAGTGCGACTCGCTCGCCGTGCTCGGCGAGGCGGTAGACAAAGCCCACCCGTGCGGCAGCGCGAAGAGCCGGCGCGCTCGCTGTCCTGGGGGCCACGGCGGCCACTCTAGGGCATGAAGTTAGGCAAGCCTAACCTCAGGCCTCCTCATCCTCGATGAACTTCTGAATGCGCGCCTTCCGCGTCTCGATGCGTTTGGCGCTCACCACTGACCAGAGCACCTGCTGCTTGGCGCTCTTGCTCAACGCCTCATAGCGCTTCTTGGCCCGCGGGTGCCGCCGGAGCGCCTTGGCGAGATCGTCGGGCACCTCGAGCGCTTCGACCGGGTCGAGGATGGTCCATGAGCCGTCCTTCTTGGCCCGCTCGATGGCGGCCATCCCGGCCGGCTGCATCAGCCCGTCGGCGATCAGCTGCTTCACGCGTGCCTTGTTGGTGCTGGCCCAGGTGCCGCCTTTCTTGCGCGGCGCCACGTACATCGCGTTGCGCTCGTCGTCGATCTTGCGCACCGTGCTATCGATCCAGCCGAAGCAGAGCAGCTCGCGGATGACGTCTTCGTACGGCAGATGCGGTTTACCGCTCGCCTTCGTGTAGAAGACCAGCCAGACGCCACGTGAGGCCTCGTGGTTCTTCATCAGCCAGCGGCGCAGCTGAGCCCGCGAAGTGGGCTGGATCTGCTCGGCGTCCTCAAGTCGAGACATGCTCATAGTGTGGCGCGCGGGTCTGACGACCTGGCGGATGCGCGAGCCGGTGCAGGGCCTTCAACTGTCCGCGCAGCAGCAGGCTGACTCCCACGATCATCGGGACAGCCCACGGCCAGAACGCCCAACCGAAGAACATCAGCCCAATGTGAAAGCCGATCACCCCGACCATGCCGGCCACGGCGAGGCGGTGTCCGAGCAGGACAAGCAGGCCAACGATGGCCTCGAAAGTGATCAGGAGGCCGATCCAGAACACCTGGCGAGGTGCCACCACCGACTGCCACGTGTCCGTGACGAAGCCGAACATCGACTCGTCGGCGAAGTCGTCGTAGTTGACACCGGTCGCGAGGAAGTAGCCGTTCACCAGCGCGCCACCGCCGATCATCAGAGCGCCGAGCGACAGCCGGCCGACGGTCAGCGCCGTGGGTCGAGACGTCGCGAGCACGCCGCAAACGAGCGTCGTGATTCCGAGGGCCAACCAGGTGAGTACCAACCACAGGACGGGTTCCATGGCTCACCTCCCGGTGAGGTCTGGCGAGGTCTCTATGGTCACGGTCGCGCGGGCTGCGCCCTCTCGGTAGGGGCGTTGGTCACTTCCGGAAGCGGTCGTTCGGCGGGGATATCGGCGCGGTTGGCATAGCGTGGGCTGTCGGAGCCCATGGGAAGCAGGCCGATCGATGACCATCACCATCGCCACCACCACCGCGACGGACGCGGGCGAGCGCGGGCGCGAGTTCGGTGAGGCGTGGGCGTCCGAGATCAGAGCCACCTGGCACCAGTACGAGCGGCTGTTCGCGGCTCACTCGATCGATCAAGGAGCGGTGCGTGACATAGCGGTTCGCACGCTGGACGACGTTCAGGAGTGGTCAGAGCCTCACGCTACCGAGCTCCGGGCACTCGCGAGCGGAGCAGGGCTCGACGACTGGCAGGTGGTTGCGCTCAACACTCGGTCGGAGGTGCTGACCAGAAGCAAGCTCGGCGTTCCCGGGGAGTGCTCGACGGTCATTCACCTGCCGCCCGGTGGTGGGACGCCGCGAACGATCCAAACCTGGGACTGGCAGCACGACATGACCGACGTCAAGGTCGTCTGGCGCTACCAACCCCGATCAGACGTCACCGTCAAGACGTTCACCGAGTTCGGCGTCCTCGGCAAGGTCGGCGTCAACAGCCACGGCCTGGGCCTGCACTTCAACCTCTTGCAGCACGTTGCGGACGGTGAGGGGATCGGCATTCCTGTGCACCTCGTTGCGCGCCGCATCCTCGACGAGGCGACGAGCGTCGACGGCGTGGAGGCGATCGTTCGCGATACGTCGGTGACTGCTTCCGTCGCGCTGACCGTCGTTGCTCCGGAAGGCGACGGCTTCACGGCTCGGTCGTTCGAGCTCTCGCCCGTCGGCGTCGCATCTCTCTCGCTCAACGAGGAAGGATTCGTCTTCCACACGAACCACTTCGTCGACCCCGGACTGGCCAGCGGCGAACGCCTCGGACTTACCGACGAAGACACTTACGCGCGCCTCAAGGAGCTCGATCGTCGTTCTGACCTGTTCGCCAGCGACGACTTCCACGCCAGGGTGGAGGCGCTCGTTCATCACGCTGAGGACGGCGCGGGCCTCTGTTGTCACCCCGGACCTGCCGATGTGCCCGGCGACTCGTGGGCGACGCAGCTGGTGGTCGGTCTGGAGCTGGATCGAGCCGGCCTGGTGTTTCAGGACGGTGGGCCGTGCACCGCTTCTCAGAGCGGCTACGTCAGGTTCTGACCGACCTTCACTTCTTGAAGGCGTCCTTCACCTTCTCGCCGGCTTGCTTGAGGTCCGCCTCAGACTGCTCAGCGCGTCCTCGATCGCGAAGGTCTTCGTCGTCAGTGCCGCGACCCGCTGCTTCCTTCGCCTTGCCCTGGATCTTCTCGCCGGCGTTCTTCGCCTTGTCTTCTACACCCATGGTGCTCGCTCCTCGAATCCGCTGATGAACACGTATGGAGCCGTCGTTACCCGGGTCGCTGATCGACTATGCCTAGCTGGCGCCTAGTCCTTTTGGGCTCCCCTGATTGCCAGCGGGTGCTCCAGATTCACCCATTTGGCATCGGTTAATGTGCGAATCCTGATTCATGGTTGTACCCGGCGTGAGCGCATCGGGGGAAAGGGGCTCGTGCCACATTCGGGGATCAACCAAGGAGTGGGAATGAAGTCAAGCAAGAAGGTAGTGCTGCATTCCGCTTCGGCAGCCGTCGTCCTGTCCGTCTTGGTCTCGGTCGTAGGTGCCGGAACCAAGTGGATGGGCCACTAGGGGGGCCGGGATGGAAGAACTCAAGGCTCGTGTCATCGTCGCCGTTCTTGGTAGCGCCGGCACCGTGCTCACACTCGCGTCGGTCGTTGGTGCCGGCAAGAAGTGGGCCAAGTAGCAGCCGTTTCAGGGCTCGCACATCGCGGGCCGCAACGAGACCCCGGACGCTTTGGCGCCGGGGTCTCGTGCTGTGCGGACCAGCCGACCAGGTAAACCACATCGGGCTCTCAAGCGAGTGAGTGATGAGAGTCGGGTGCACGTGCGCACGTGCGCTCCTGGCCAGTCGGATATTGGCGCCAGTGATTGGAGAGAGCCTTGAAGCAGCGACTTGCCCTTGCTCTGGCCGCAGGTTTGTTTGTCACCCTGGCGGTGCCTGGGGTCGCGTCGGCAGCGCAGCCGCCGTGGGGCGAAAAGAACGGAGAAGGCCCGCCGATTGGTGGCTGCCCTCATGGCGCTGCCGGCTGGATGCTGGTGCAGCCCAGCGGCCCAGAACACCTGTCGGCGGCGTACGACTTCAACGGCGACGGTTGGGTGTGCGGAGCTTTTACTCCGGGTCTGGACGGGGCGTCCGTCATCATCTTCATGGACAACGTCGTCCGGTAATCGGACGGCGACGAGACGCACGTGCACGCATTTGGTGGGCGATACAGGACTTGAACCTGTGACCTCTTCCGTGTCAAGGAAGCGCGCTAGCCAGCCTGCGCCAATCGCCCTTGGGTACTGCCGAACTTCGTTGGTGCTGCGAGGTGGAGACGGGATTTGAACCCGTGTAGACGGCTTTGCAGGCCGTTGCCTCGCCTCTCGGCCACTCCACCGGAGTAGGCCCCCCAGCATCGCACTGTGCGAGACCCTCCGAGCGGACGACGGGATTCGAACCCGCGACCCTCACCTTGGCAAGGTGATGCGCTACCAGCTGCGCTACGTCCGCAAATCCAGCCCCTCGTGAGGGCTGGCGAACTGCCACGATAGCCGATCGGCGCAGGTCAACCCAAAGCGGGCGCGCACCTGCAACGATCGGCGACATGGAGCCGACCACGCACGTTTCGCACGCTCCACCGGAGGGTTTGAGTAGCGATCCTTCGTGGGTCCGCGCGGGCGAATGGCTCGCTCTCGGCGTCCCCGACAGCGACCCGGTCGACGTCACGATCATCGGTGTTCCTGCTCACGAGACGTCGTTGTCACCGACCGGTGCTGACAAGACTCCAAACGCAGTTCGTGAAGCATTGTGGCGCTACTCGACGCACGCGGTGTCCCGCCAGGTCGACGTGGCGTCGCTGCGAATACGCGATCTCGGGGACATTGAAGACCCGGATGCGGACGAGTCACGGACGCGACAGGCCACGACAGGCGCCACGGTGTTGTCGGAGCTGACAGTGCTGCTCGGCGGCGACAACTCCATCACGTACGCCGGCGCGATGGGCGCGTCCGGGGGTGACTTCTCGGGTGCTGGGCTGGTCACGTTGGACGCCCATCACGACGTCCGGGACGGGACGAACAACGGCGCGCCTGTGCGACGCCTGGTCGAGTCGGGTCTGGATCCGCGGTGCATCGTGCAGGTGGGCATCGCGGACTTCGCGAACAGCTCGGTGTACGCGAAGCGTGTCGCGGATTGGGGTATCCGCGTTATGTCAGTCGAGGACGTACGGCGCCGGGGCATGACCGCGTCCATGCGCGATGCACTGGAGATCGCCGGACGCGGCGGAGGCCCGATCTACGTCGATCTTGACGTCGACGTGTGCGACCGGTCGGTTGCGCCGGGATGCCCGGCGAGCATCCCGGGCGGAATTTCGGCGGGCGAACTCCGCGAGGCTGCGTTCTTGGCTGGGCTGCACCAACAGGTGCGCGCCGTTGACGTAGTTGAGGTCGATGCGACCGCGGACGCACCCGACGGTCGGACGGTT
Source organism: Actinomycetes bacterium (assembly GCA_036274415.1). Classification (GTDB taxonomy): domain Bacteria; phylum Actinomycetota; class Actinomycetes; order JAHEKZ01; family JAHEKZ01; genus JAHEKZ01. The sequence goes on along the minus strand of DASUFV010000081.1, from coordinate 3,188 downwards.
CGGCTTGCCGCACTGTGCGTTCTGGAGGCGTGTGCCGGGCTGGCGAAGCGGCGGGCGCGCTGATTCCTGCGTTCCTGCGGCGTCGGAAGCTGGGGATAGCGGGGGATACGGTGAGCCACGTGGCTGGCGCGCAGAGCGGTGACGATCGGCAGGTCGCGAGCGAAGGGCGACTGGTCGTCACCGGAGATCCGCTCACCATCGATGACGTCATCGCGGTAGCACGCGGCAGGACCGGAGCGCGGTTGGACCCAGGCGTTGCCGAGCGCATGGCCGCCACCCGAGCCGTGGTGGAGCGCGCCGTCGCCGAAGACCGGGTCATGTACGGCATCACGACCGGGTTCGGCGCCCTGGCAAACACGCGCATTGCGGCGTCCGACCTGGCTGCGATGCAGCTGGCACTCGTGCGCTCGCATGCCGCAGGAGTGGGTGGGCCGCTCACCGACGACGTCGTTCGCGCGCTCCTTTTGCTGCGGGCGCGGACGCTGGCCGCCGGCATCAGCGGCGTGCGGGTCGACCTCCCCGAGCGGCTGCTGCTCTTTCTCGAGCGTGGTCTGCTGCCGGTGGTGCCCGAGCAGGGCAGTGTCGGCGCGTCCGGAGACCTGGCGCAGCTTGCCCACTTGGCGTTGCCGCTGGTCGGTGAGGGCCGCTTGCGACGGGTCGGCGATGCAGACCTCACCGGACGCCCCGCGCGCGAGTTGTTGGACGCAGAAGGAATCTCGCCGCTGGAACTGCAGCCCAAAGAAGGCCTGAGTCTCATCAACGGGACCGAGCCGATGCAGGCGCGGTTGGCGTTGTCGATCGACCAGGTGCGGCTGCTGGTCAAGGTCGCCGACCTTGCATGCGCGATGTCGTTGGACGGACTGCTCGGCACCGACCGTGCGTTCGACGCGCGAGTGATCGACATTCGTCCGCACGCGGGTCAGCTCCGCGTCGCCGACAACCTGCGACGCATCCTCGCCGGCTCGGGACTGTTGGCGAGTCACCGGCACGACTTCGAGCACGCGGTGCAGGACTCGTACTCGCTGCGATGCGCTCCTCAGGTGCACGGGGCAGTGCGCGATGTGTTGAATCACGTGACATCGGTCCTGACTGTCGAGCTCGGGTCGGTCGTCGACAATCCGGTGATCGTGCCGACGGCGGACGGCAGCGACTTCGAGGTCATGTCGACCGGCAACTTCCACGGAGAACCCCTGGCGTTCGGCGGAGACATGCTGGCGATCGCGATCGCCGAGCTGGCGTCGATCAGCGAACGCCGCACTGACCGGATGCTCGACCCGGCGTTCTCACGCGGGCTCCCGCCGTTCCTCGCCGCGAACGCGGGAACCAACAGCGGGTACATGCTGGCGCAGTACACGGCCGCGTCGTTGGTGAGCGAGAACAAGGTGCTCGCACACCCGAGCAGCGTCGACACAATCCCGACGTCCGGCAACCAAGAGGACCACGTGTCGATGGGCTGGACGTCCATGCGCAAGCTGCGGGACGCGGTGCGCAATGTGCGTAGCGTGCTCGCCGTCGAGATGTTGTGCGCGGCACAGGCGATCGACCTCCGGTCGGACGTGGCTGCTCCGAGCCCGGCCGTGGCCGCCGCGCATGCGCTGCTGCGCGACCACGTCCCGACGATGCTCGTCGACCGCGAGGTAGCTCCGCAGATCGAAGCGGTCGACGCGCTCCTGCCTGCTCTGGTCGACGCCGCCGAACAGGTCGCCGGCCCACTCGACTGATCCCCGTCATGCAGCACACTCAGCCCTTTGCGCGCTTCGGTGAACGCCTCGCGCGCGACCTCGTCGAAGTCACGCACGACCCCGCCGACCTCGATAAGGGCGGATGGTGGGTGGTGGTGATGACGTACGAGGGCGCGCTCACCGCCGGCCGGTTCGACCGCGTGGAGATGTGTGACGTCCAGGACGTCGAACGTGGCGAATGGACGGCAATCCCGCGGGACGCGTGGGCGTCCTCGATGTCGCGTGACGTGTATATCGCAGCCGTCGAGGAGACCAGGGCAGCGATTGCCGCCGGCACCGTCTACCAGACGAATATCTGCCGCGTCCTGTCCACTCCGCGCGAAGGTCGCGACCTGCGTGGGCTGGGGTTGCTGCTCGCCGCGCAGCATCCCGCACCGCACGCCGGTGTGGTCTGGCTACCCGACGAGGGAGTTGAGGTTGCGTCCGCCTCGCCCGAGCTCTTCCTGCAACGACGAGGTGACGTGCTGGCGTCCTCGCCGATCAAGGGCACGGGTCGTTCGGCAGACGACCTGCTCGACAAAGACATCGCCGAGAACGTGATGATCGTCGACCTGGTCCGCAACGACATCGGTCAGGTGGCCGCGACTGGTTCCGTGAGCGTCCCGTCGTTGCTGCGGCACGAGGAACACCCCGGTCTCGTTCACCTGGTGTCGACTGTCGAGGGGCGGTTGCGTCCAGGCGTCGGATGGGCCGACATCTTCGCCGCCACGTTTCCGCCTGGCTCGGTGACGGGCGCCCCGAAGTCGACCGCCTGTCAGTTGATCGACCAGTTGGAGACGTCACTGCGGGGGCCGTACTGCGGTGCCATCGGCTGGGTGGACGCGGACGCTGGGGAGGCCGAGCTAGCCGTCGGCATCCGCACCTTCTGGAGTGATCCGGCGTCCGACACGATTCGGTTCGGCACCGGGGCGGGAATCACCTGGGGCTCGGACGCCGCCCACGAGTGGGACGAGACCGAGCTGAAAGCAGATCGGCTGCTTCAGGTCGCCGCTCACGGCACGGGTTTGGGGTAACTTCCCCGTGTCATAGGCCTGAAGAACTTCCCCAAAGGTGTGCCGTCATGAAGGTGTGGGTCAACGGTCAGCTCATCGAGCCGGACGCCGCGCGCATCTCGCCGTTCGACCACGGCTTCACGGTCGGCGACGGGGTGTTCGAGACGTGCAAAGTCACGAATGGTCAGGCGTTCGCGCTCTCGCGTCACTTGCGCCGCCTCGATCGGTCGGCGTCCGGGCTGGGGCTGCCGGCGCCCGACCACGACGAGATCCGTCGTGGCATTGCCGAGCTGTTGTCGGCCGAGCCTGCGGCGGGACGGCTGCGCATCACCGTCACTGGAGGTCCCGGGCCACTCGGGTCCGACCGCGGTGATGAGGGGTGCACGATCACTCTGGCGGTTTCGCCAGAGAGCCAATGGGAGGACGCCACGTCCGTCACGGTTGTCCCGTGGCT
>DASUFV010000080.1:0-5112 GCA_036274415.1 Actinomycetes bacterium | reverse complement strand
TAGCGCTCGGCAAGGTCGTTGACGATGCCGGAGAGCCGCTTCTTGTCCACGCGGTAGTTGACGTACGGGTAGTCAACGGGCAGCGCCTCGTTGAACAGCGCACGCCCCAACGTGGTGTCGATGGTGAGCGCGTCACCCGCCTGCCAGTCATCCGGCAAGGAGCTGTCGACACCTGGAACCACATCGCGCACGCGCAGCTTGATCGGCGCCTGAATGTCGAGTGCACCTCGGTCGAACGCCATGACCGCTTCGGAGACCGAGGAGAACGCCTGGCCGGCACCCTCGCCGTCTGCCTTGTCGGTGGTGAGGAAGTAGATGCCCAGCACCATGTCCTGCGTCGGCGAGGCGATCGGACGCCCGTCTGCCGGCGACAGGATGTTGTTGCTCGAGAGCATCAGGATGCGCGCCTCGGCCTGGGCCTCCGCGGACAGCGGCAGGTGAACGGCCATCTGGTCACCGTCGAAGTCTGCGTTGAACGCGGTGCAGACGAGCGGGTGAATCTGGATCGCCTTGCCCTCGACCAGCTGCGGCTCGAACGCCTGGATGCCGAGGCGGTGCAGCGTCGGAGCACGGTTCAGCAGCACCGGGTGCTCGGCAATGACCTCTTCGAGCACGTCCCAGACGACCGGACGCTGGCGTTCGACCATGCGCTTTGCGCTCTTGATGTTTTGCGCGTGCGACAGGTCGACCAGACGCTTCATGACGAACGGCTTGAACAGCTCGAGCGCCATCTGCTTCGGCAGTCCGCACTGGTGGAGCTTCAGCTGCGGGCCGACGACGATCACCGAACGACCTGAGTAGTCGACGCGCTTTCCGAGCAGGTTCTGACGGAAGCGACCCTGCTTGCCCTTCAGCATGTCCGACAGCGACTTGAGCGCACGGTTGCCGGGCCCGGTGACCGGGCGCCCGCGGCGTCCGTTGTCGAACAGCGCGTCGACCGCCTCCTGAAGCATGCGCTTCTCGTTGTTCACGATGATCTCGGGCGCGCCGAGGTCGAGCAGTCGCTTGAGGCGGTTGTTGCGGTTGATGACGCGGCGGTACAGGTCGTTGAGGTCGGACGTGGCGAAGCGCCCCCCGTCGAGCTGCACCATTGGACGCAGGTCCGGCGGGATGACCGGAATCGCGTCGAGCACCATGCCCATAGGACTGTTGCGCGTCTGCAGGAACGCCGACACGACCTTCAGCCGCTTGAGCGCGCGGGTCTTCTTCTGGCCCTTGCCGGTCGCGATGATCTCGCGCAGGCGGTCGGCCTCGGCCTCGAGGTCGAACGACTCGAGACGCGCTTTGATGGCAGCAGCGCCCATGCCGCCCTTGAAGTACATGCCGAAGCGGTCGCGCATCTCGCGGTAGAGCATCTCGTCGCCCTCGAGGTCCTGAACCTTCAGGCCCTTGAAGCGCTCCCAGACAGCGGTGATGCGGTCGACCTGGGCATCCGCGCGCTTGCGAATCTGGTTCATCTCGCGCTCAGCGGACTCGCGAACCTTGCGGCGCTGGTCAGCCTTGGCGCCCTCGGCCTCGAGAGCAGCCAGGTCGGCCTCGAGCTTCTTCTGGCGCGCCTCGACGTCGGAGTCGCGCTTCTTCTCGATCTTGCTGCACTCGAGACCGATCTTGTTCTCGAGCGATGGCAGGTCGCGATGCCGCGCGTCCTCGTCGACCCACGTGATCATGTAAGCCGCGAAGTAGATGACCTTCTCGAGGTCCTTGGGCGCCAGGTCGAGCAGGTACCCGAGCCGGCTCGGAACACCCTTGAAGTACCAGATGTGAGTGACCGGTGCGGCCAGCTCGATGTGGCCCATGCGCTCACGGCGCACCTTCGCGCGAGTGACCTCGACGCCGCACCGCTCGCAGATGATGCCCTTGAAGCGCACGCGCTTGTACTTGCCGCAGTAGCACTCCCAGTCACGGGTGGGGCCGAAGATCTTCTCGCAGAACAAGCCGTCCTTCTCGGGCTTGAGCGTGCGGTAGTTGATGGTCTCGGGCTTCTTGACCTCGCCGTGCGACCACTGACGGATGTCATCAGCAGTGGCCAGGCCGATACGCAGTTCGTCGAAGTAGTTGACGTCGAGCACGGGGTTACCAGTCCTTCTTGGATCTAGTCGTTCTCAGGTCTGCCTGGGGTGTGCTGGCACGTCGCGCGTACCAGCGCAACCTCAGACCTCTTCGACGCTGCTCGGCTCACGCCGGGACAGGTCGATGCCGAGTTCCTCCGCGGCGCGGAAGACCTCATCGTCGGTGTCACGCATCTCGATCGACATGCCGTCGCTGGACAGCACCTCGACGTTGAGGCAGAGCGACTGCATCTCCTTGATGAGCACCTTGAAGGACTCGGGGATGCCTGGCTCGGGGATGTTCTCGCCCTTGACGATCGCCTCGTACACCTTGACGCGTCCGAGCACGTCGTCGGACTTGATGGTCAGCAGCTCCTGCAGCGCGTACGCGGCGCCGTAGGCCTCGAGGGCCCAGACCTCCATCTCGCCGAAACGCTGCCCGCCGAACTGTGCCTTACCACCGAGCGGCTGCTGGGTGATCATCGAGTACGGGCCGGTGCTGCGGGCGTGAATCTTGTCATCCACCAGGTGCAACAACTTGAGGATGTAGATGTATCCCACCGACACCGCTTCGGGCAGCAGCTCACCGGTGCGGCCGTCGAAGAGCTGGGCCTTGCCCGACTCCCCGATCAGCTGGACGCCGTCGCGGTTCGGCCGCGTCGAGCCCAAGAGCCCGGTGATCTCCTCTTCCTTGGCGCCGTCGAAGACCGGCGTCGCCACCTTGGTGCCAGGCTCGGCCGAGAGCGCTTCCTTGGAAAGACCGCTCGCCCACTCCGGTGACCCGTCGACCGACCAACCGGTCTTGGCGACCCAGCCGAGGTGCGTCTCGAGCACCTGGCCGACGTTCATACGACCGGGGACACCCAGCGGGTTGAGCACGATGTCGACCGGCGTGCCGTCCTCGAGGAAGGGCATGTCCTCTTCGGGAAGGATCTTGGAGATGACGCCCTTGTTGCCGTGGCGTCCGGCCAGCTTGTCGCCCTCGGTGATCTTGCGCTTCTGAGCGACGTACACGCGGACCAGCTCGTTCACACCCGGAGGCAGCTCGTCGCCGTTCTCGCGCTCGAAGACTCGAACGCCGATCACGACGCCGGACTCACCGTGCGGCACCTTCAGTGACGTGTCACGCACCTCGCGCGCCTTCTCACCGAAGATCGCACGCAGCAGGCGCTCCTCCGGAGTCAGCTCGGTCTCGCCCTTCGGCGTCACCTTGCCGACCAGGATGTCGCCGGGTCGGACCTCAGCGCCGATCCGGATGATGCCGCGCTCGTCGAGGTCAGCGAGCACCTCTTCGGACACGTTGGGGATGTCGCGCGTGATCTCTTCAGGGCCGAGCTTGGTGTCGCGGGCGTCGACCTCGTGCTCCTCGATGTGGATCGAGGAGAGGACGTCGTCCTTGACGAGCCGCTCGGACAAGATGATCGCGTCTTCGTAGTTGTGGCCCTCCCACGACATGAAGGCGACGAGGAGGTTCTTGCCCAGACCGAGCTCACCGCTCTGGGTGCTCGGTCCGTCGGCGATGACCTGCCCGGCCTCGACGCGCTCACCCTCGTCGACCAGTGGCTTCTGGTTGTACGAGGTGCCCTGGTTGGAGCGGGTGAACTTCGCAACGCGGTACGTGCGGTGTGCACCGTCGTCCTGCTGAACCGTGATGTGGTCGGCTGCGACCTCTTCGACCACACCGGCGGCCTCTGCGGTGATCACGTCACCGGCGTCAGTGGCCGCGCGCTGCTCCATGCCAGTGCCGACCAACGGCGACTCCGGACGCAGCAACGGCACCGCCTGGCGCTGCATGTTCGAACCCATGAGCGCACGGTTGGCGTCGTCGTGCTCGAGGAACGGGATCAGCGCCGTGGCGACCGACCAGATCTGCCGCGGGGAGACGTCCATGTAGTCGACGTCAGCCGGGTGGACGTAGTCGACCTCGCCGCCCTTGGTGCGAACGAGCACGCGCTCCTCGACGAACTTGTTGTCGCTGCCGAGTGGTGCGTTGGCCTGAGCGATGACGTGAAGGTCTTCTTCGTCAGCGGTCAGGTAGTCGATCTGGTCGGTGACCTTGCCCTTGACCACCTTGCGGTAGGGCGTCTCGATGAAACCGAAGGGGTTGACCCGACCGTACGTCGACAGCGAACCGATCAGACCGATGTTCGGACCTTCTGGCGTCTCGATCGGACACATGCGGCCGTAGTGGGACGCGTGCACGTCGCGCACCTCGAAACCGGCACGCTCACGCGACAGACCACCCGGGCCGAGCGCCGACAGGCGACGCTTGTGCGTCAGACCAGCCAGCGGGTTGGTCTGGTCCATGAACTGGGAGAGCTGGCTGGTGCCGAAGAACTCCTTGATGGACGCGACCACCGGGCGGATGTTGATCAGGGTCTGCGGCGTGATCGCCTCGACGTCCTGCGTCGTCATGCGCTCGCGAACCACCCGCTCCATGCGGGCCAGACCGGTGCGCACCTGGTTCTGGATCAGCTCACCGACCGTGCGAAGACGACGGTTGCCGAAGTGGTCGATGTCATCGGTCTCGACCCGAACGGTGTTGGCTCCGGTGACCGCCTCTGCCTCGCCGGCGTGCAGAGCGACGATGTACTTGATGGTCGCGACGATGTCGTCGAGCGTGAGCACGGTGTCGCTGAGCGGACGCTCGAGCCCCAGCTTCTTGTTGACCTTGTAACGACCGACCTTGGCGAGGTCGTAGCGCTTGCCGTTGAAGTACAGGTTGTCGAGCAGGGTCTGCGCCGCCTCGCGTGTGGGCGGCTCGCCCGGACGCAGCTTGCGGTAGATGTCGAGCAGCGCCTCGTCCTGGGTGGTGGTGTTGTCCTTCTCGAGCGTCAGGTTGATCGACTCGTAGGCGCCGAGCTCTTCGCGGATCTTGGCGTCGTCCCAGCCGAGGGCCTTCAGCAGGACGGTGACGTTCTGCTTGCGCTTGCGGTCGACGCGGACGTCGATCTCTTCGCCGTTCTTGGTGCCCTTCATCGAGTCCTGGCCGTCGTGCAGAGCGACGATGAACTTGATGGTGGCGACCACGTCGTCGATCGACAGCGTCGAGTCGTTGATGGAC
>DASUFV010000079.1:0-2164 GCA_036274415.1 Actinomycetes bacterium | reverse complement strand
CGCCGACGCAGCCAGCGGCTCGCGATGCCCAGATGCTTTCAGAGGTGAAGACCCTCGTGACGATCGGCGAAGCGGACGTCCGGCTGCTCACGTTGGTGGAGGTCACGATCGTGCAAGGCGAGCCCTCGCAGATTGAGCTGGCGCTTCCGCCGGGCTACGAGATGGTCAGCACGAGCGGGACGTCGCTCGAGCGCACCGAGAGCCATCCCGATCGCGTCACCCTGTTCGTGACGAATGCGGCGCAACGACGCCACCAGTTCCTGATCAGTCTCGAGCGCCAGAACGACGGAGGGTCGTTCAAGCTCGAGACCAGCTTCCCCACGCTGACAGCCGCCCGACGTGAAACCGGCGAGGTCGCAGTCGAGGGTGTCGGCACGCTCGAGATCGCGCCCGCAAGCGTCCCCGGTTTGCGACGCATGGACGTTCGTGAGGTCGATCGCGCGCTTGCGTCCGCCGCCCGGCAATCGCTGTCGGCGGCGTTCCGGTATCAGCGCACCGTCGATGTTCCACCGACGCTGACGATGGATGTGAGACGTTTCCCCGACGCGGCCGTCCTGGCGGCCGTGGCGGAACGAGCGATTGCCACGACGCTCGTGACCTCCGAAGGCCACGCGCTGACCGAGATCACGTTGTGGATGCGCAACCGGGCGCAGCCGTTCATGAAAGTGGCGCTACCCGAGGGGGCATCGCTGTTGTCGGTCGAGGTTGGTGGTTCACCGGCAAGCCCGGTCGAGGGAAAAGACGGGAGTCGGGTCCCGCTGCTCCGTCCCGGGTACCGCCCCGACGGGCTGTATGCGGTGTCGTTCGTCTACCTTCACTCGGGATCTCCCTTTGCGAAGAAGGGCGACATGCAAATGACGCTGCCAAAGATGGACGTGCCGGTGAACGTGCTCGAGTGGGAGCTGTTCGTGCCGGATCGGTATCGCGTCGATCGATTCGATGGAACCGTGCTCCGAGCGGATCTGTTCGAGCACGCGACGGTGACCGAGGTCAATCAGGGGGGTGGTTCGGCAGTCGCTTCGGGCTATGGCCGTGGGTTTGGCGGCACTGTCGGCGGAGCAATGACAGCGATGCCTGGTCAGATCGTCGGACGCATCATCGATCCAACGGGGGCTCCATTACCCGGTGTGACGGTGATGGTTCAGGGCGGGGGGCAGCGCCAACAAGCGACCACAGACAATTCAGGGGCGTACGTCGTCTCGGGATTGCCATCGGGGCCGCTCGTCGTCGAGGCCCAGATGCCTGGATTTGCGAACGCTCGCCGATCGGTGTTGTTCGACCAGCGGCCGCGCCAGGTGGACATGGCGATGAGGGTCGGTGGAGTGGCGGAGACGGTGACCGTCACCGCCGAGGCGCCGGTGATCGACACGCGCAACGCTGAATCGGGCCTCACGATCAGGACGGACGAGCCGCGGAACGACGTCCAAGGGCAGGTGCAAGCCAAGTCGCGCGAAGCGGACACCGCACCGTCGGTGAACGTTCAGAGTCTGCAGCGGCGTGCCTCCGGCGTGCTGCCCGTGCGAATGGAAGTGCCGCGCTCGGGCACATCACATCGGTTCATGAAACCGCTGGTGATCGACGAGGCGACGGTCGTGTCCTTTCGATATAAGAAGCGCTAAGCGCAGCCGGAGAGTGGACGGCGGGCTCACCGCCGTCCACGTTGAGCGGGTCATTTGACGCGCGCACCAGAGCGTTGTAGTCTTCCTGTCGGCACACGAGAGGAAGATGCCGAAGACCGAGTATCTCCAGGGCGCCCTCGACCTGCTCATCCTGCGGACGCTCGCACTGGGCTCGAACCACGGCTGGGGCATTCAGCAGCGCATTCGCCAGGTGTCCGGCGACGCCCTCGCCGTCAGCCAGGGTTCCCTGTATCCGGCATTGCACCGCCTCGAAGCGGCCGGGTTGTTGTCGTCGGACATGTCAACCTCCGAAAACAACCGGAAGGCCCGCATCTACACCATCACCGCCGCCGGGCGGCGTCGGCTCACAACCGAAACAGAGGACTGGCGTCAATTCGCACTCGCTATCCGCAGGCTGCTGCAGGAAGGCTGAAACACATGGCACTCATGACAACGCTACGAGGCCTGCGGCAGCGTCGGCGCGCGGAGCGCGAGTTTGATCACGAGGCAGCCTTCCACCTCGAGATGGAGACCGAGGCAAATAT
>DASUFV010000078.1:0-35558 GCA_036274415.1 Actinomycetes bacterium | reverse complement strand
GAATGGCTTTGCCTGCAACCAACCCGATGAAGTGCGCCGCGTCCACCATCAGGTACGCGCCCACCTCATCGGCGATCTCACGGAACTTCGCGAAGTCGATGAGTCGCGGGTACGCAGTGGCGCCAGCAATGATCATCTTGGGTCGATGCTCGAGAGCTTGGTCACGAACCTGGTCGAAGTCGATGGTCTCGGTGTCGGCAGACACTCCGTACGACACGTTGTTGAACCACTGCCCGGAGAAATTGACCGGCGATCCGTGCGTCAAGTGGCCACCGTGCTTGAGATCCATGGCAAGGACGGTGTCACCTGGCTTCAGCAAGGCCGCATACACCGCAAGGTTCGCCGATGCACCAGAGTGGGGCTGCAGGTTTGCGTGATCTGCGCCGAACAGCGCCTTGGCGCGCTCTCGTCCCAGCTCTTCGGCAACGTCGACGTCGGCACAACCGCCGTAGTAACGACGACCCGGATACCCCTCGGCGTACTTGTTCGACAGGGTCGAACCAGTAGCTGCCAGCACCGCCGACGACGTGAAGTTCTCACTCGCGATCAGTTGCAGACCACCGCGCAAACGGTTGAGCTCGTCGAGCAAGACGTTCGCAATCTCTGGGTCGGTCTGCTGGAGCGCGTTGAAGTCAGGGCCCCAATACGGCGTGCTGCTCATGGTGACCTCCTGCTGGTGTCAAAGCGTCGGCGACCTGGCAGTCGATTGCCGTGTGGCCGAAGGTTCCGATGTGCCGATTGGCGTGCGGACACTCTAGCCAGCCGAGGGCGCCCCCAGAAGGTAGGGAACGATCCGTTCCACGGACGCCGCGATCTGTGCGGCCTGGCCGACATACACCTGGTCAGGGGCACCGAGCGGGTCAGGAAGGTCGTCGTCCTCATCGCGCGCAGGGCGTTCAACCGACCCTCTCAGCTGAGCCGCCCATGCGACTGCCTCGCGCATGACGTCGCCTGCAACTTGTCTTTGTGTCGAGACATTTCGCGGCGGGGGCGCGTCCATCGACACCACGATGCGCTCCAGCTCCCGCAGTGTGAACGTTCGCCGCACGGCGGCTGGCGCCAGTTGGACAACTTCGCTGCGGTGCTCGCGGGTAGCGACCAGTACCAGGTCGGACGCGGTGATGGCGGACGCGCTCAACGGAGTCGAGGAGAAGGAGTCCGGGTCGATTCCCCGCTCGCGGAGTGCCGCAGCAGCGCCAGGCTCCATGGGAGAACCTGGTTGGGCCCACGTCCCGGCACTCGACACTGAGATCCGCTCGGCCGCGCCGTGTTCAGCGATGACGTGTCGCATGACTCGCTCCATCATGGGCGACCGTCCGATGTTCCCGGTGCAGACCATCAGCACGGAGAACGGATTCTCGGACGCGCGCTCAGCCATCAGCGGAGGCGTCCGGCTCGTCCACCGGGTGAAGGTCGGGGGCCACAGTGCGCAGCTCCTCGTCGCTGATCGCGCCGGACCTCAGCACCCGAGGCTCTCGATCGGTGAGGTCGACAACCGTCGACGCGACGCCCTCTGGTCGCGTGCCGGCATCGAGATAGACGGTGACCGCAGACCCAAACTGCGCCTGTGCGTCATCACACGTGCGCGGAACCGGCTCACCAACGCGATTCGCAGCGATCACGGCCATGGGCCCGACACCCTGAAGCACTTCAAGGGCGACCGGATGCAGCGGCATTCGTACCGCAACGTAGGAACCGTCACCTCCGATGTCCCACGTCAAAGTCGATTGCTGTGGGCACACAGCGGTGAGCGGGCCAGGCCAAAAACCCTCGATCAACGCTTCGCCCTGCGGGTGCAGCGAGCCCACTACCGCCTTCGCGGCCTTCACCGAGCCGACCATCACGGGCAGGGCTTCGAGCGCCGAGCGACCTTTCGCCTCGTTGAGGCGTTCGATCGCCACGGGCGAAAACGCGTCGCAGGCCACTGCGTACGAAGTCTCGGTGGGAATCACGACGAGTTGATGACGGCCCGCGGCCGTCACAGCCCTCGCGATGCCGCGCGCCCGTTCGTCAGGGTCGGAGCAGCTGAAGCGCGGCATCAGCGACTCGCGAGCACGGCGGTGACGTAGCGGTCTCGCCCAGCGAGATCGAGGTGGTCTGTGACGTCCTTCCACGTCCCGCTCGCTTCGAACAGGGAAGGCACGATGTGTCCCTGAAGGTCGCCGTGCTCGACGACGACAACGCTGCCGGTGCGCAGCAGCCGAGCCGCAGCTCGTTCCACGAGCTTCACGTGATCGAGCCCCTCTTTACCTGAGTAGAGGGCAGCCGGCGGGTCGAACCGGGCGACCTCGGGATCGCGTGGGATCGACCCTTCTGGGATGTAGGGCGGGTTGGCGACGACGACGTCGACCGTGCCGGTTAGCTCAGGGAGGCAGCCCTCGACATCGGTGATGTACGCATTGAACTGGTGTTCACGCGCGTTGTGCAGAAGCCAGGGCGCCGCAGCAGGATCGCGTTCGACAGCGTGCACCGCAGTGTCGGGCGCCTCGACTCGCAGCGCAGCGGCGATCGCACCAGAGCCGGCGCACAGGTCGACTGCGACCCCGCCACCGATCTTCCGAAGTACGTCGATCGCATGGCCTGCGACGAGCTCGGTCTCCGGGCGAGGAGAGAAGACGCCAGGACCAACCGCCAGCTCGACCGTCCTGAAGTAAGCGACTCCCGTGAGGTGCTGCAGTGGGATGCGCTCCACGCGACCAGCCACCAGGTCGTCGAATCCCTCCGGAACTGGATCGTGCATGTGCTGCCAGAGCGACAACCGGTCGGTGTGCAGCAGATGCGCGGCCAGCAGCTCGGCGTCCACACGCGGCGATGGGACCCCCGCTGCGGTCAGATGCGCTTCAGCCGAACGCAACGCTTCGGCCAGCGTCCGCCGGAGCGGGCCCTTACGACGGAGCTCGATCGTGGCGTCAGGCATCGGCGACGTGGAAAGCCCGCGGGCGGTCTGCGTCACGCCGGCCTCCCCTGCAGCTCGGCCGCGCGATCGGCCTGCTGGCACGCCTCGATCACGGCGTCGAGGTCTCCGTCGAGCACCTGGTCGAGGTTGTAGGCCTTGTAGCCGACCCGGTGGTCGGAGATTCGATTCTCAGGGAAGTTGTACGTGCGAATACGTTCGGAACGGTCAACGGTGCGCACCTGCGACCTGCGTGCCTCGGACGCCTCACGATCGGCCTCCTCCTGCTTGGCCGCCAGCAGACGAGCGCGCAGGATGCGCAGCGCCTGCTCACGGTTCTGAAGCTGCGACTTCTCGTTCTGACAGCTCACGACGATGCCAGTCGGGACGTGTGTGATCCGGACGGCGGAGTCCGTGGTGTTGACGCTTTGGCCGCCCGGTCCACTGCTGCGGTAGACGTCGATGCGCAGGTCGTTCGGATCGATCTCGACCTCGACGTCTTCTGCCTCAGGAAGGACGAGGACGCCCGCGGCGCTGGTGTGGATGCGTCCCTGGCTCTCGGTGACGGGGACTCGCTGCACGCGGTGAACTCCACCCTCGTACTTCAGGCTGGCCCACACGCCCTCGCCCGGGGCCGGCGTGCCCTTGCTCTTGATGGCGACCGAGGCGTCCTTGTAGCCGCCCAGGTCGGACTCCTGCGCGTCGAGCACCTCAGCTTTCCACCCACGTCGCTCTGCGTACCGCAAGTACATGCGCAGCAGATCGCCGGCGAACAGAGCGGACTCGTCACCGCCCTCACCGGCCTTGACCTCGAGGATGACGTCTCTGTCGTCATCGGGGTCGCGTGGGACGAGCAGCTCGCCCAGCTCTTGCGCTGTGGTTTCCTGCTCGACTTCCAGGCGTCGGACCTCATCGAGGAACGCCGCGTCCTCCCCCGCCAGCTCGCGCGCGGCGGCAAGGTCTTCGCCAAGCGCCTGCCATCGCTTGTACGTCGACACGATCGGACCGAGCTCGGCGTAGCGCCGTCCGAGCGTCCGAGCCATCGACTGGTCGGCGTGCACGGCAGGGTCGGCCAGCTGACGCTCGAGGTCGACGTACTCGTCGACCAGGTCCTGCACCTGGTCGAACATCGCAACTCCTGACACTTGCACGAAGGACCAATCAAACGGGCCACACACGGCGAGACGCCGCAGGCACCCGGTGTGGGGCCTACGGCGCCTTGCGTGAAGCTAGCTGTCGGTGTCCTTCTTGCCGTAACGCTTCTCGAAGCGAGCCACGCGGCCACCGGTGTCGAGGATGCGCTGTTTGCCGGTGTAGAAGGGGTGGCAGTTGGAGCAGGTCTCGGCGTGGATGACGCCGTTCTGCGCGGTGCTACGCGTGACGAAGGTGGTTCCGCAGGTGCAGGTCACCTCGGTCGGCACGTAGGCCGGGTGGATATCGGGCTTCATGATCTCTCCTCATCAGGGCCCCGGGTCGGCAATCTCATGAAGCTCGCCCTCATGAAGCTCGCCGTGAACCGGAACCGACCAGAGATTGTGCCACTGGCCTGGGCACTCTCCCAAACCCGACCGTCCCAACCCATTGGGATGAGCGGGCATTCCCCGAAGGTGCGGTTCGGACGCCGCCTGGACGCCCGCCTGAACGCTGGCGCTAGTCAGCTTCCTCGCTGAGCATCGCGCCAGGTGTCGTCTTCTGAACCTGGAGCAGGAACTCCGTGTTGCTCTTGGTCTCCTTGAGCTTGGACAGCAGCAGCTCGAGTGCCTGCTGCGGCTCGAGGGCGTGCAGGACACGACGCAAGCTCCAGACGATCTTGAGCTCGTCGGCACCCAGCAGCAGTTCCTCCTTGCGGGTACCGGACGCGTCGACGTCCACCGCGGGGAAGATGCGTTTGTCAGCCAGTTTGCGGTCGAGCTTGAGCTCCATGTTGCCGGTGCCCTTGAACTCCTCGAAGATCACCTCGTCCATCTTCGAGCCGGTCTCGACGAGCGCCGTCGCGAGGATGGTCAGCGATCCGCCGTTCTCGATGTTGCGCGCCGCACCGAAGAACCGCTTCGGCGGGTACAACGCCGACGAGTCGACACCACCGGACAGGATGCGTCCGGACGCCGGGGCCGACAGGTTGTAGGCACGCCCGAGCCGCGTCATCGAGTCCAGCAGCACGACTACGTCGTGTCCCAGCTCGACGAGCCGCTTGGCCCGCTCGATGGCCAGCTCGGCCACTGTGGTGTGGTCGTCAGCAGGACGGTCGAAGGTCGAGGCGATGACCTCACCCTTCACGGTGCGCTGCATGTCAGTGACTTCCTCAGGCCGCTCGTCGACGAGCACGACCATGAGGTGAACTTCCGGGTTGTTCGTAGTGATCGCGTTGGCAATCGCCTGCAGGACCATCGTCTTGCCGGCCTTGGGTGGCGACACGATCAGGCCGCGCTGACCCTTACCGATCGGAGCGACGAGGTCGATGACTCGAGTCGTGAGCATCGACGGCTCGGTCTCGAGGCGCAGGCGGTCCTGCGGGTAGAGCGGGGTCAGCTTCGCGAACTCTTGTCGCTGCTTGGCGTTCTCGAGGTCTGCACCGTTGACGGTGTCGAGGCGCACGAGCGCATTGAACTTCTCGCGGCGCTCGCCTTCCTTGGGCTGCCGTACCGCACCGGTGACGGCGTCGCCTCGACGAAGGTTGTGACGCCGCACCTGAGACAGCGAGACGTAGACGTCGTTCGGGCCTGGCAGGTAACCGGACGTGCGCACGAACGCGTAGTTGTCGAGTACGTCGAGGATTCCGGCAACCGGAATCAGGACGTCGTCCGGACCGATCTGCGGCTCACCATCGGCGTAGCGGTCGCCCCTGCCTCCGCGGTCGCGGTAGCGGTCGCGGCCACGACGACGGCGCCTGCTGCTGCGGCTACCGCCTTCGTAGTTGTCGCGGTCCCGGCTCTCGCGGTTGTCTCGGCCTTCACGGCCCTCGCGGGCTTGCTCTGACCGGTCGCTGCGGGCCTCGCCGTCGGTCTTGCCGTCGGTCCTGCCGGTGGTCTTCTGGTCGGGCTTCTCGTCGGCCTTCTGATCACTCTTCTGATCAGCGGCGGCACGACCGTTCTTCGACTCCGCGCTCTTGCTCGAGCGGGACGAGCCGGCAGAATCAGCTTTGCCCTGCTTGTCTTTGATGGCCTCGATCAACTCACCCTTGCGCATGCGGGTGGTGCCGGTGATGCCCAGACCAGAGGCCATGGTCTGCAGCTCGGCGAGAACCATGCCTGACAAGCCAGCACTCTTGCGGCTCTTGGCGGATGCGCCAGCAGGCAGGGTTTCGGTGGTTTCGCTCACGCGATGTCCTTCCGGATGTTCCGGCGCGTCAGATGCGCCGGAGGGGGTCCCGACGCGTCGATCAGCGTCAGGGGGTAGTGCATCGCCGGGTCAGAACGACCTGGCGGCCAGGGTGTGGAGTGAATGGATCCCAGTCGCTCTATTGCACACTCTGCGCGTTTCGAAGAGTCGCGAATCCGACTGGAATGAGGAAGACACTCGGGATACCCGGCGTGATGCCACCGTAACACCTCACGACGCCCGGATGTTCCCGGGGGTCCTTTCCCTAGGTGTCGGCGTGTCTTGAACAGTTCTGAAGTCAGCTACAGCGGCAGTACCTGAACTCCCTGCCGATCGACCTCGAGAACCTCAGCCCGCCAGCCACGCCGTGCGCGTGAGGCGACGCTCGAGGCGGCGTCTCGTGACGTCAGCGCCAAGACCGTTGGCCCCGCACCTGAGACGACTGCGGGGACCCCGTCCGACCTGAGCTCGTCGACCAACGCAAGCGATCGCGGCATGACCTCCCGGCGGTACTCCTGATGGAGGAAGTCCTCGGTAGCGATCATGAGGAGATCGAGGCGATCGACGATCGCACGAGAGAGCAGGGCAGCGCGCGCGCTGTTCAGCGCCGCGTCCTGGTGCGGGACGACGTCCGGTAGCGCCTTGCGTGCCTTCGTGGTCTTGAGCTCGCTGCCGGCGATGAAGGCGACCGGGAGCAGATCAGGGTGCGGGCCGGACGTGAGGACGCCCACCTCGCCACCGTCGGTCCACGCCATCGTGAAGCCACCCCGCGCCGTTGCAGCGACGTTGTCGGGGTGTCCCTCCATCTCGGTTGCGACGGCGAGTAAGGACTCGTCGTCGAGTCGTTCATCACCGCCGACGGTCAATGCCCTGGCGGCGACCAGCCCGCCAACGATCGCGGCGGACGACGAGCCCAGACCGCGGCCGTGCGGGATGCGATTGAGGCAGCGCACCTCGAGCCCCCTGGGGCGTCCTCCCATGCGATCGAAGGCAGTGTTCATGGCCTTGACGACGAGGTTGCGCGCGTCTCGACGCACCTTGTCCGCGCCTTCACCGGCGACGTCCAGGTCGAGACCTTGCTCGCCCACCCTCACGACGATCTCGTCGTACAGGGAGAGCGCCAGCCCGAACGAGTCGTAGCCGGGGCCGAGGTTTGCACTCGTCGCAGGCACCCGGACGCGCAACGTTGCGGCCCGGAACATCGGGGCAGCCACTAGTCGGTCAGCCCCAGGAGAGCTGCAGCCGCATGGGCGTCCGCCGGAACGGTGACCGGTTGCGGTGCTCCTGCGATCGCCCAGTCGGGGTCTTTCAAGCCGTGGCCTGTGACGGTGCACGCGATGGTGAGCCCGCGGTCGAGGGTGCCGGCTTCGGCCATCTTCAGGAGGCCGGCGACTCCGGAGGCAGACGCTGGTTCGACGAAGACACCCTCTTGCGACGACAGCAGGCGGTAAGTGGCGAGGATCTCGCGGTCGGTGACCGCATCGATGAGTCCACCGGACTCATCACGCGCGTCCAACGCGAACTGCCACGACGCTGGATTACCGATCCGAATGGCGGTGGCGACAGTCGACGGTGAAGGAACGACCTCTCCCCGCACGATGGGCGCGGCCCCTGCGGCTTGAAAGCCCCACATTCGTGGACGCCGGCTGGCCACCCCGTCGTCGGCGTACTCGCGGTAGCCCTTCCAGTAAGCCGTGATGTTGCCGGCGTTGCCGACTGGCAGCGCGTGGATATCGGGAGCGTCACCCAGCTCATCGACGATCTCGAAGGCCGCGGTCTTCTGCCCCTCGATCCGCACTGGGTTCACACTGTTGACCAGCGCGACCGGGTAGTGCTCGGAGAGGTCTCTCGCGAGGTTGAGGCAGTCGTCGAAGTTGCCATCGACCTGCAGCAGCTTCGCCCCGTGTGCCAATGCTTGGCTCAGCTTGCCGAGGGCGATCTTCCCCTGCGGCACCAGAACCGCGCAGACCATGCCTGCCCGCACTGCGTAGGCGGCCGCGCTGGCGCTGGTGTTGCCGGTCGAGGCACAGATGACCGCCTGCGCACCGCTTTCGGCTGCCTTCGAGATCGCCATGGTCATGCCGCGGTCCTTGAACGACCCGGTCGGGTTGGCGCCCTCGACCTTCAGCCACACATCGCAACCGGTGCGTTCTGAGACCACGTTGGCTCTGATCAGCGGCGTCCCGCCCTCGCGCAGCGAGATGACCGGGGTCGCATCAGTGACCGGAAGCCGGTCGCGGTACTCCTCGATGATGCCGCGCCACAGATGTTGCTGCCGAGTTCCCTGAGTCAACACGTCGGTCATTCTCCCACCACCCGCATCACCGAGCTGATCCGTCGTACCGAGTCGAGCCCGCGCAACGTCGAGCAGGTCTCTGCCAATGCTGCTTCTCTTGCTTCGTGCGTCACGATTTGCAGCGTCGCATCGTCACCGTGCCCGTCCTGACGCATGGTCTCGATGCTCACGTCGTGCTCGGCGAACGCCGCGGCCACGCTTGCCAGCACGCCCGCCTTGTCTGCGAGGTCGAGCGCGATGTAGTACCGCGTCATCGAGGCGTCGACCGGAAGAACTGGCAGCGCCGCGTACGCAGACTCTCGCGGCCCGTGCCCTCCGCTGATTCGGTTGCGTGCGACCGCCACGATGTCGCCGACCACCGCGGACGCAGTGGGGGCACCACCGGCGCCTGGCCCGTAGAACATGAGCCGCCCTGCGGCATCGGACTCGACGAAGACTGCGTTGTACGCCTCGCGCACGGCAGCCAAGGGATGGTGCAGCGGGACCATCGCCGGGTGCACTCGCACATTGATGCCGCGGCCGTCGGCAGACCGTTCGGCAACCGCCAGGAGTTTTACTACGTGGTCTGAGGCGCGGGCGGCGCGGATGTCCTCGGACGTGATGGTCGAGATGCCTTCGCAGAACACGTCGTCGAGCGTGACGCGCGAGTGGAAGGCGAGGCTGGCGATGATCGCCGCCTTGGCAGCTGCGTCATGCCCGTCAACGTCCGCCGAGGGATCGGGCTTCTCCGCGTAACCCAGCTCCTGCGCCTCGGCCAACGCCTCGTCGTACGAGACACCGCTCTCGTCCATGCGGGTGAGGATGTAGTTGGTCGTGCCATTGACGATGCCAAGGACGCGCTGCACCCGGTCGCCCACCAGCGACTCGCGGAGCGGTCGGAGCAGCGGGATGGCGCCGGCCACACTTGCCTCGAAGTAGAGATCGACGCCCGCGGCGTCACACGCCTCGTGCAACTCGGCGCCATGCTGTGCGAGCAGTGCCTTGTTGGCAGTCACGACGCTGGCACCGGCGGAGAAGGCGTCCAGGATGAGCTGTCGTGCCGGCTCGATGCCACCCATCACCTCGACGACGATGTCGGCACCCCGCTCGGTGACGAGCCCGGACAAGTCGTCGGTGACGAGCTCAGGCGTGATCCAGGCGCCACGGTCGACGGCCATGTTGCGCACGCCGACGCCGACGAGCTGCAAGGGAGCACCGACTCGTGCGGCGAGGTCGTCTGCCTGCTCAGTCAGGAGCCGGGCGACCTCGGACCCGACGACTCCAGCGCCGAGTAGCGCCACCTTGAGCGGCTCAGCGCTCATCGTTCCTCCCTGGCGAGTTGCCGATCAGCCCTCGAATGGGAGGTCAAGACTCCCATGAGCGACCACGCAGAACTCATGACCCTCGGGATCTGTCATGGTCTGCCATTCCACGCCGTAGGCCGCGATCGGCTTTCCGAGCCTGCGAGCACCAAGCGACTCGAGATAGACGACGTGCGCGGCCGGATCGGGCGCGTGCACGTCCAGATGCATGCGGTTCTTGCCCGACTTCGGCTCGGGCACCGGCTGCAGGATGAGGATCGGGCCAGGGGGCTCTCCGTCAAGCGGGGCAAGGAATCTGTAGCCATCTGCCTGGTCGACGAGCTGGTATCCCAGAGCGGCCTCCCAGAACGGAACCAGGCCATCGGGGTCTCGACAGTCGAGTACGACTGATACGCGCATGGCGTCACGCTAGAGGTGCGAGCACGCGGCTCACACCCCTGTGTCGAGAGCCAGCAAATCCTCTTCGGTCTCGCGTCGAATCAGAACGCGGTCTGTTCCATCGGCTGAAACGGCGACGACCGGCGGACGTCCGAGCAAGTTGTAGTTCGACGCCATGCTGCGGCAGTACGCACCAGTCGCCGCGACGACAAGCAGGTCTCCTGCGCGCACATCGTCCGGCAACCACGCGTCGCGCACCACGATGTCTCCACTTTCGCAGTGCTTGCCGACCACCCTCGCGAGCATCGGCGCAGCGTCCGAATGGCGATCGGCGAGCGCCACGGTGTAGTTCGCGTCATAAAGCGACGTCCGGGGGTTGTCGCTCATGCCACCGTCGACGCTGACGTAGGTGCGTGACGCTCCCCCGTCAAGGTCGACCTTCTTCACGGTGCCGACTTCGTACACGGTGACCATGCCGGGGCCGACGAGCGCGCGTCCGGGCTCGACGGCCAGCCGCGGTACGGGGATCTCATAGCCGCGGCACTCGCGCTGCACGATCTCGTGCAAGCTGGCCGCCACGTCTGCGACGTCCGCCGGGTCGTCGGAGTCGACATAGGCGATTCCGAGGCCACCACCCAAGTTGAGCTCGGCGAGCTCGATCCCGTGGCGAGCACGAATGTCGGCCAGCAGCCCAACGGTTCGATGTGCGGCGACCTCGAAACCCGCGGTGTCGAAGATCTGTGACCCGATGTGCGAATGAATGCCAACCAGCTCGAGCGAGGGCTGTCCCAACACGAGTTCGACCGCTCGAGCTGCCGCACCCGACGCGAGCGAGAAACCGAACTTCTGGTCCTCATGTGCCGTCGCGATGTACTCGTGCGTATGGGCTTCGACCCCTACCGTCACCCTGACCAGAACCCGCTGGCGGACGCCCGCCTCTTCGGCACACCTGGCCAGTCGTCGGATCTCTTCGGTCGAGTCGATCACCACGCGCCCGACGCCGAGGCGCACGATCTGCGTCAGCTCGTCGATCGACTTGTTGTTGCCGTGAAACAGCACGTGCTCCATCGGAAACTTTGAGCGATCGGCGAGTGCGAGCTCGCCACCGGTTGCGACGTCCAGGCCCAAACCCTCGTCAGCCACCCAACCGAGGAGCGCAACGCTGCTGAATGCCTTGCTCGCGTAATACACGTCCGCACCGGCAAAGGCGGACGCGTAGGCGCGCGCCCTGGTGCGGAAGTCCTCCTCGTCGAGCAGGAACACCGGGGTACCGGCGTCCGAGACCAGGTCTGGCACCGATCGTCCGTTGAGGACCAGCTCGCCGGACGCCGCGCGCTTCATGCCGATCGGCCAGATGTGCTCAGCCAGGGCGTTCAGGTCAGCCGGTGGTGCCGCTGGCAGCGCCTCGCTCACGAGGTCGGCGTGCCGCGGACCGGCGGGATGCGCGCGCATCGGTCGGACTCCTTGCGGGTGAGGACTTGCGGTGGGACTAACAGTGCGGACTAGTGGAGCGGAAAGCGTAGTGCCCTAGTCGCGCCCCTTGTCACCCTGCTTTCCACTGGTCTTTCCGTTGGTCTTTCCGTTGGACTTTCCATGAGCGCGGCCACGACGCCACGACCACGCCTGCAGGCCGAGCGTTCCCAGGCCCCACCCGATCAGCATCGAGCCGAGGATCACCACGAACAGCGGGGCCTGAATCGTCCAGACGAGTACCTCGATCTGGATGTCGTTGGAGTTCTGGGCAATCAAGATGAGTGCCAGCAGCGCGAGCCCGACCCAGAGCACGCGCGCGGGTGTGACCGCGATCCGCCCGCGACCTCGCTCATCCATGCCGGCAACCTACATGCGTTCTGGCGCCGTAACGCCGAGCAACTGGAGCCCGTTGGCGAGCACCTGGCGGGTGGCCGCGCACAGCACGAGTCGCGCTCTGTGCACGTCTGTCGTCTGCTCGTCGCCGCGAGGAAGCACCCGGCACACGTCGTAGAACTTGTGGTACGCCGTAGCCAGCTCTTCGAGGTACCGAGCGACTCGGTGTGGCTCGCGCAGCTCGGCCGCGCTGGCCACCACGCGTGGGAACTCCCCCAACGCACCCAACAGGTCACCCTCGCGGTCGTGTGACAGCAGCGCCGGGTCGAACGCCTCGAGGTCGACGGCGATCCCCAGGTCAGAGGCATTGCGCAGCAGCGACGCAATCCGGGCGTGGGCGTACTGCACGTAGAACACGGGGTTGTCGTTCGTTTGACGAACCAGGAGGTCGAGATCGAGGGTGAGCGGTGAGTCGACCGGGTAGCGCGTCAGGCTGTACCTCGCGGCGTCCACGCCGACTTCGTCGACCAGGTCTTCGAGCGCGACGATGTCGCCGCGCCGCTTGGACAGCCTGACTTCCTCGCCGCCGCGATACATCTTGACGAGCTGCCCAATGAGCACCTCGATGTTGGTATCGGGATCGTCCCCCGCGCACGCGGCAATCGCGCGAAGGCGATTCACATAGCCGTGGTGGTCAGCACCCAGCAGGTAGATGGAGAGGTCGAAACCGCGAGCGCGCTTGTCGACGTAATAGGCGGTGTCGGACGCGAAATAGGTGGTCTCACCGTCACTCTTGACGAGCACGCGGTCTTTGTCGTCGTCGAAGTCTGTCGTCCGAAGCCATAGCGCACCATCGCGTTCGAAGACATGGCCCGACTCACGCAGCTTCTGTAGCCCGCGCTCAACGGCACCGGTCTCGTACAGACTGCGCTCGGAGTACCAGACGTCGAACTCCGTACGAAAGAGCGCGAGCACATCTTGCTGTTCCTTCAGCTGCCGGGCGTAGCCAGCCTCACGAAAAGCGACCAACTGCTCGTCATCAGACAGCTCCAAGTACTCGGGATGATCGGCCACGATGGCGGCGGCGAGGTCGGTGATGTATCCGCCGTGGTATCCGTCTTGCGGTGCTGGCCGGCCGTGCGCGGCTTCGCGGATCGACTCGCCGAAGCGGTCCATCTGGACGCCGCGGTCATTGATGTAGAACTCGCGGGTCACCTCAGCGCCGGCCGCCTCGAGCACGCGCGCGAGCGCGTCCCCGACCGCAGCCCACCTGGTGTGGCCGAGGTGCAACGGGCCGGTCGGGTTGGCACTGATGAACTCGACGTTGACCCGCAGGCCCTGCATCGCCTGGACCCTGCCGTACCGAGGGCCGTCGCGGACGATCGTACGGGCCAGCTCGCCCTGCGCGGCGGCGTCCAGGGTGATGTTGAGAAAGCCAGGGCCGGCGACGTCAACGCCCGCGATTCCGGGGATCTCCTTGATATGCGTCGCCAAGATGGCTGCCACGTCTCGCGGCGGCATGCCTGCAGGCTTGGCCAGCTGCATGGCGACGTTCGTGGCGTAGTCGCCGTGTTCGGCCGACTTCGGTCGTTCGATGGTGACGCTTTGCGGGCGACGCTCTTGTGGGACCACCAGCTCGCCGGACGCGATCACCGCGTCCAGCACCGACATGAGGGCCATCGAAAGTTCTGCTGGGGTCACCGGCCCAGCGTAGTGATGGCTATCCGGAGGCGACGATCGAGGCGACGGTGATGGCCGACAAGACCGACAGGGCGAGAGCGGGAACAACACTCGGGATGGCCTGCTTCGTGGTCAGCTGCCGGACGGCCAGAGCCAGGTAGGAGACGAAGAGGACGCCGGCCCCTACGACCGCCATCTCAAGTGAGACGAAGATGCCGACGACCAGCGCCGCGGCGGCGGCCAGCTCGATCCAGCCAGAGACCGTCCAGAGTGTCGGGGTGATCCGGGCCTGGTCACGCACTTGTAGTGACGCAGGGAGGCGCTGCACCTTCCCCATGCCCACGATGACCGCCAACAGCGTCAGGACCAGTGAGCACGCGACCGCGACGACTCTCATGCGCGGGATCTTCGCAGAAGAGGTTCAGCGCTCGACGCGCTGGCCGATCAGTCGCTCGACCTCGGCGAGCAAGTCGTCGGGTGCAAACGGCTTGGTCAGGTACCCGTCGGCGCCTGCACCTTGGGCGAGCTCGAAGTCGCGACGTTGTGCCGATGCGCTGACGATGAGGATCGGGATGTCAGCAGTCGAGGGCGTCGCCTTGAGGCGGGCGGTCAGCTCGACGCCGTCCAACCCCGGCATCACGACGTCCAGGCAGAGCAGCTGGGGCGCGGGTGCGCGTCCGAGTGAGACCTCCGACAACAGCCGCAGGCACTCGTGTCCATCCTCGGCAGTGACGACGTCATATCCCTCGAGACCGAGGTTGAGCGCGATCAGCTCACGGATGGTCGCCGAGTCGTCGACGACCATCACGCGGGGCGGCTGCTCCGGTGCCGACGCGTCAGGGGCCACATCTGTGCTTCGGCCCGTTCTGTGCCTACCTTCAGCGCTACCCGCTGGCTCCTAGGCAACTGCCGCCAGGATGCTGACGGAGACCGCTGCCATCAGCAGGCCCAGCCGCTGCACCGCCTGTAGGTGCTCGTGCAGTACGACTCGCGCCATCAGCACGGTGGCGGCCGGATATAGAGCAGTGATGACCGCCACGACCGTCAGCAGGCCTTCTCGGGTCGCGAGCATGAAAGCGACGGTTGCGAGGACGTCCAGCAGGGTGGATGCCGTCGCCAGAACGAGGACGTCGCGAGGGGGTTTGGCCATCACCCGTATCGACAGCGCCGCCAGTAGCAGCAGCACGCTGGTGACGATGCGGACGACGACCAGTGGCCACAACCCGCTGTCGGACGGAGCCCGCTCGAGCGCCACGAGGAAGACCGAGATGAACACGCCGGCTGCGATCGACAGCAGCACGACGTTGAGCGTCACCGGGTGCGGGGCGTCCTCATGCACCTGACTGACCATCAGCACCGCACAGATGCCGACGACGATTCCGATCCAGCCGAGCAGCGGCAGCCGTTCTCCGAATGCCACACCGGCCAGAACAGGAAGCACCACAGCGATGATGGCTGAAACCGGCGAGGCGACGCTCATCGGCCCGATCGCGAGTGCGCGGAAGAGCGTCACGTATGCGATGGCACCGCCGAGCCCCGACACAACACCCCAGAACCAAACCTCACCTGACCACTCGCCGCCGACGAATGGCGCAATCACCAGAAGTACGGCCAGTCCGAGCGGTTGGGTAATGCTTCCCAGCACGAAGATGTGCGCGCGCCGGGCCGCTAGTCCGCCGAGGAAGTCAGTGAATCCGTAAGCCACCGACGAAGCGAGGGCCAACACGATGGCGGTCATGCGGCGTCCATGCCGAGCATGCGTCGCGCTGATCTGACAGCCGCGCGTATGGCTCGCCCCGACTTCATGGGGCTGTCGCCGACGAGCACTTGTAGAGACATGCCGTCGACGAGCGCCACGAGTGAGGCGGCGATCTCCTCCGCCGATCCTTCGATGTGGAACTGGCCTGCGGCCACGCCGTCGTCGACGGCGCGGGTGAGGAGCATTCGCCAGCCGCGGGTGGTTGCGCCCGACTCCTCACGCAGCTCGGCGTCCCGTAGGGCGGCACGCCAGTACTCCATCCAGAGCAGCCACCCCTCGCGGCGACGCTCGTCGTCGATCGAGATGCCGAGCCGGATGAACCGCTCGATCCGTCGCCAGGGGTCGGGTTCACCGTCGACGGCATCGCGAAGTCGGGCGAGCTCGTCCGCTACGCCGGTGCGGAGCACCTCGCGCACCAGCGACTCCCGCGTCCCGAACGCGTATTGGAGCGAGCTGACCGGCACGCCGGTGGCTGCTGAGACGTCGGCGAATCTCAGGGAGTCGAAGCCGCGCGCAGCGGCCACCGCGCGGGCGGCGCGCAGCAGCTCTGCGCGGTCGTGCTCGAGCGGGCGCCCTTTGCGCTTGACGGCGGTCACATCCATCGTTATACCGTATGGAGATACGAAAACCCGAAAGGATTCCATGAACCGGCGATCGATCTCGTATTGGCACGACTCGCTGCCGGCGGGTGACCTGGACACACTGCGGCCGGCCTTGCCCGGCGACACCGACGTGGACGTCGCGGTGGTCGGCGGCGGGTTCACCGGGCTGTGGACGGCGTACTACCTCGCGAAGAGTGACCCGTCGTTGCGGATCGCTGTGCTCGAGAAGGACTTCGCAGGCTTCGGCGCGTCCGGACGTAACGGCGGGTGGGCGTCCGGGCTGCTCCCGGCGAGCTGGGAGCAGGTGGCGAAGGAGTCCTCTCGCTCCGAGGCGCTGCGCTTTCAGCGTGAGGCGAACGCGTCCGTGGACGTCGTGGGGCAGGTTGCGGCGGAGGAAGGCATTGACGGGCACTACGCCAAGGGCGGGTACCTGAAGATCGCGACGTCACCATTGCAGCGGCAGCGGCTCGAGGCCGAGCTCGCCCACGCCCGGTCGTGGGATCAAGGTGACGACGACCTGATGTGGCTCGACCGCAGCGCGGCGTCCCAACACGTGAACGCCGATGGCGTGTTCGGTGCGCTGTACAACCCGCACTGCGCGGCGATTCACCCTGCGCGGATGGTTCGGGGCCTGGCGGAGGCAGCCGAGCGCAGAGGCGTCACGATCTACGAGGACACACCCGTGACCGCCATCGAGCCGGGTCGTGCGATGACTGAGCGGGGCACCGTCCGGGCCGAGGTCATCGTGCGGGCACTGGAGGGGTACACCGCGTCGCTGCCGCAGTACCGCCGAGCGCTTGTCCCGATCTACTCGCTGATGATCGCGACTGAGCCCATTCCGGAGGACATCTGGAAAGAGATCGGCTGGAGCCAGCGCGAGACGCTGAACGACGACCGGCGGTTCTTGATCTACGCGCAGCGCACCGCCGACGGGCGGATCGCGCTCGGCGGGCGGGGCGCTCCGTATCACTGGGGCTCGCGCATCGATCCGGCGTTCGAGCATCCGCGCGGCGTCCACGACTCGCTGCATCGCAGCCTTGTGCAGCTGTTCCCTGCGCTGCAGGACGTCGCGATCACGCATCGTTGGGGTGGCGTCCTCGGCGTCCCGCGTGACTGGTTCCCTTCGGTGCGGTTCGACCGGGCGTCCGGCTTCGCGACAGCGGGTGGCTACGCCGGCGACGGCGTGACGTTGACCAACCTGGCCGGACGCACGTTGGCCGACCTCATCCTGGGGAACGCCAGCGACCTGACAACCCTCCCGTGGGTCGGGCGAACCTCCCGCGACTTCGAGCCAGAGCCATTCCGGTTCATCGGCATCAACACCGGGTTCCGTCTCGCCGACTGGGTCGACCGCCGCGAGCAGCACACCGGCAAACAGGCCGTCATCCTCGACAAAGCAATGTCCCTCCTCACGGGCCACTAACCCCCGCCGAGTGCACACCTGGTTGACACCCAAGCCCGCCGAGCTCCACGCCGGGGGACGCGGAACTGCTCGAGTGCCTGTCCACACCACTGCATGCCGCCCCATCGATCCACAGTTGGTCAGGAGTCACGCCGCTCTTCAGCCTGATTGGCCAACCTGCCCCGCATGCTGCCTCCATCACCGTTCACCCGATCCGAAGCTTTTGACGACGGCGTGACCGAGCGCCAGTGGCGTTCGCTCAGCGTCGAGGGTTTCGTCCGCGAAGTCGTCCCCGGCTTCTTCGTCGACGCGTCGCTGCCGGACACGCTCGAACTTCGCTTTGCCATCATCAAGAGGGCAATCACGACCGAGCACGTCGTCATCGCCCGTCGGTCAGCGAGCTGGCTGCATGGCGTCGATGTCTTGGATTACCGGGGTTTCCCCACAACGCCTCGCATCGAGACCCTTACCCGCGAGCGTCGGAACCGACCGCGTATTCAGGTCGTACAGGCGCATGTGGCCGACGACCTCCTGCCGAGCGACGTCGCTGAGATCGACGGGCTGCGCGTCACAACGCCGTTGAGAACGGCGGCCGACCTCGCCCGCTTCGCGCCTCGGTCCGACGCCCTAGTCGCCCTTGATGCGTATCTGCACAAGGGGCTCATCCGTCCCGATGAGCTGAAGAAGAGCCTCGTTCGGTGGAAGCAACGGCGAGGAATCCGTCAGGCGTACGCGATGTTGGAAGCTGCAGATGCGGCAAGCGAGTCGGGTGGCGAGAGCGTGATGCGCCTGCGACTGCTCGACATGGGGCTACCCCGACCTGAGGTGCAGATCCCCGTCTACGACCTGTTCGGGAACGTCCGGTTCTGGCTCGACATGGGATGGACGCGGTGGATGCTGGGCCTGGAATACGACGGCGAAGATGCTCACCCAGAGGAGCGTCGTGCACACGACGAAGCACGCCGAAAGTGGATTGAGAGTCGTGGGTGGACGGTTCGGGCATTCCGCCGCGAAGACATCTTCACGCGCTCCCGGAAGTTTGAGGACGAGGTTCGCGAGCTGGTAGGCGAGCGCCGGTGGTCCCGGCGCACGGCAATGTGACGTCGGCGCACACTGGCGTCCACCGGGTGTGCACTCGGCACGCATTGGTATCAACCAGGTGTGCACTCGGCGAGCCGGGGTGTCAACCAGGTGTGCACTCGGCGGGCCTTAGGAGCGGTCGGCGAGCATTTGTTCCATGGCGAAGATCTCGGCCTGTTGTCCTTGGACGATCGTGGACGCGAGGTACTCGACCTCGTCGCGGTCGGTCAATGGTTCCACTGCCTCGGCCATCTGAACGCCGCCCTTGTGGTGGTCGATCATCAGCTCGAGGAACATACGTTCGGCCTGGATGCCCTTGGCTTCGCGCAGCTCGTCGAGCTGCTCGTCGGACGCCATGCCTGGCATGTCGTCGTAGCTGTCCATCGGCATGTCGCTCATCGCGCTCATGTGACCGTGGTCGACCCATGCCATGGGCGGTGCGGTGGACGTCTGCGGCAGGTCCCACTGCTGCAGCCAACCGCTGAACATCCCGATCTGCGCTCGTTGCGTGTTGATGATGTCGTACGCCAGGGCGCGAATCTCCGGGTCGTCGCTGCGGTCACGGATGATGAACGCCAACTCGACTGCCTGCTCGTGGTGCACGGACATGTCACGGGCGAAACCCGCCTCCGCGGACGTGTCGCTGGGCGTCGCTTCGCCACCGAGCAGCAGCGCCCCTAGGACGAGCCCCAGCACCAAGGCCGCTCCCGCCGCAACCACCGCGGTCAAGTACTTCACGGCATCATTCCCGACTCACACGTCGCACCGGGTTCTGGCGTCTGCGGACCCTGCCGGTACGCGGTCAGGAACTCGTCGATGCGCGCGTCATCGACCGAGTCGACACCGAGCTGGACGCCCCACGCCGTCAGCACGATGGGCGAATCCTGATCGGGATACGGGCTCATGAACGTGTAGGGCTGACCGTCGACGACATCGGCCACCGCTGCGACATCGTCAGCACTCACCGAGTCGTCATACGTGATCCAGACCGCGCCATGCTCCAGCGAGTGCACCGCGTTCTCGTTTTGGACGGGCTCGTCGTACACCGTGCCGGTGCAGTCGAGCCATACCGGGTTGTGGTTACCCCCGACCGGAGGCGACTGCGGATAGTCGACCGGGTCCTCGGTGTGGTCCCTGCTCAGGTCACCGTAGGTCTGGACGCCGTCGATGCCCTCGCTGGACGGCTCCTCGGTCGGCGCAGCGCTACAGCCGACGAGGAACGCCGCGCACAGCACGGTCGCGGCACCCGCTCGCGCGAGTGCCGACAACCCCACTGAACGACCACCGAAGGAAGAACTCACCCCATGATGGAACCACGTCGCAGGACGCGGTCAGGACAACGGGCGGCTCCGGTCGGGGTCGAAGAACGGCTTCAAGGACGCCTTGGTCGGCACGCGAGTTCCTGCGATGTCGATTTCGAACGTGCCCGCGGCGATGTCCGCAGCTGGAATGCCCTCTTCGCGCTCGACGTCGGCGATCCCGCAGGACGCCCCCAGCGTGTATCCGAACGCACCGACCCGCACGACGCCAACGTGGTCGCCGTTCCAGTAGATGGGCTCGGCGCCGACGAGGTCGTAATCGGGCGACTCGAGCAGCACATTGACGAGTCGCTTCTTGGGCGGCCCCGCCTCCTTCTGCTTCAGCAGCGCCTCACGGCCCACGAAACCACCCGGCTTGTCCCACGCAACGGCAAAACCGAGCCCGGCTTCGAGCGGGGTGTCGGTGGAGTCGATGTCGTGGCCCATGTCGCGGTACGCCTTCTCCATGCGCATGGACGACAGCGCTCCGACCCCGGTGGGAATGAACCCGAGGTCTTCACCTGCTTCGCGCATCTGCTCGTACAAGCACGCTGCGAACTCCGATGGGATGAGCAGATCCCAACCGAGCTCACCCACGTAGGTCACTCGCAGTGCCCACAACGGTGTGTAGCCCAGCTCGACTTTCTGCGCGGTGAGGTAGGGGAACGCCTCGTTGCTCCAGTCGTTCGGGCTCAGTCGCTGCAACAGTTCGCGCGACTTGGGTCCCTGCACGGTGAGCAGCGCGAGGCCACTCGTCACATCCGTACACGTCAGGAACTCGCCCTCACTGGTGTTGCGGCGAATCCACGCGGGCAGGCGCCGGTGGACGTTGTCGGCGCTGATGACCATGAACTGGTCTTCGGCCTGACGCGTGACCGTGACGTCCGCAATGATGCCGCCGCGCTCGTCCAGCCACTGCGTGTACACCACGCGACCGACCTCGGTGTCGATGTCGTTGGCGCAGATCCGGTTCATGACCTGCATCGCGTGCGGACCCTGCACCAAGTAGTTCGACATCATCGTCATGTCGATGGCGCCGACGTTCTCGCGCATGTTGACGTGCTCGATACCGGTTCGTTCGTGCGCGATGCCGCGCTTGAAGCCCCACTCGACCTCCGGCTTGGCGCCGGGGCCGGCGAAGAACTCCGGGTACTCCCAGCCGTTCGTGGCGACGAAGTACGCGCCGTCAGCGACGTGCTGCTCATGGAACGGCGAACGCCGGATGTTGCGGCCCAGCTTCGGTTGCGCGTTCGGCCACGAGAGGTCGTTGAGCAGGAAGCCCAGCCGCTCGACGGTGCGCTCTTCGCGGAAGCGTCGGGTCGTCTGGAACTCGTGGGTGCGGTCGACGCCGACCTCGGTGACGTCGATCGGCGGGTACTCCTCGATCAGCCACTGCGCCATGACATGACCGAGGCCGCCGCCCATGAGGATGCCGACCGAGTTCAGCCCGCACGCGAGGTAGAGCCCGTCGACCTCCGGTGACTCCCCCAACATCGGCGAGATGTCGTCGGTGAAGCTTTCCGGCCCGCAGAACAGCGTGCGAATGCCGGCGTCCTCGAGCATCGGGAACCGCTGCATCGCCACCTCGAGGAACGGCCCGAGGCGATCCCAGTCGGGCGGCAGCACGGCGAACGCCGAGTCCTTCGGCGTTCCGTCGAGCGACCACGCGGCTCCGACTGGCTCGAACATGCCGACCAGCAGGCCGCCGCCCTCTTCGCGGTAGTAGCCGTAGGCCTCTGGGTCTTCGATGACCGGGACGTTCTGTGGTGTCACGCCCTCGATCGGCTCGGTCAGCAGGTAGTAGTGCTCGGCTGCCTGCAGCGGAACGGACACCCCAGCCTTGGCGGCCAGCTCACGACCCCAGAGCCCGGACGCGAGCACGACCTTCTCGCACTCGATGGTGCCGCGCGGTGTGACGACTCCCTTGATGCGCCCGTTCTCGACGACGAAGTCGGTGACTTCGGTCTCTTCGAAGATCTGGACGCCCTTCTGCTTGGCGCCCTTGGCCATCGACATCGTCACGTCGACCGGGTTGGCACGACCTTCATCCGGGGTCCAGAAGCCGTGAATGATGTCGTCGACCTTCATCATCGGGACGATGTCGAGGATCTCCTTCGGCGAGAGGATCTCCTTGGTCATGCCAACGGCTCGGCAGTACGCCGTCTCGCGCCGGTAGGCCTCGTCACGCCGTTCGGTGGTCGCCAGCTGCAGATAACCGACCTGCTTGAACCCGGTCGAAAGACCGGTCTCCTCCTCGAGCCGGGTGTACAGGTCACGCGAGTACCGCGCCATCCACAGCGGATCCTCCGACGCACCGCCGGACACGACCTCACCGGCCGCGTGCCACGTCGTGCCTGAGGTCAACTGCTTGCGCTCGAGAAGCACGACCTCCTTCTGACCCATCGTGGCCAGGTGGTACGCGATCGACGTTCCGACCACGCCACCACCGACGACGATGTACTGGGCCCGTGCGGGCAGATCCGAGGTGGTGGACGTGTCGGCGTCCGCGGAACGAGCAGCAGATGGGTTGATGTCAGAGAAATCGAGAGACATGCCGGTCAGCCTGCCATGTCGGCGTTCACTGGTCGACCATTCAGTCAAAATTGAGCGCAGAGACCTCGGTCACTCTGTGGTCCAGCAAGCGCCCGTTAGGCCTACTGTCCGCTCGGCGGGTTGCAGGGAGCGCCCGGCTCTGGCGTCTGCTGACCTTGACGGAACTCGGTGATGAAGTCGTCCAACCGCGGATCGTCGACGCCATCGAGCTCGAGTTGGTTGTTCCACGCCGTGGCCACCACGGGAGCGTTCTGGTCCTCGTAAGGCGACAAGAAGATGTAGCTGCCGTCGATCTGGTCAGCCAGAGTGTCGACGTCACCCTGCGGCAGTGACGGGTCGTACGTGATCCACACGGCACCGTGCTCGAGCGCGTGCACCGCCTGCTCGCTGGCGACCGGCTCGTCGTAGACGACACCTGTGCAGTCCAGCCAGACCGGGCTGTGCCTGCCTCCGACCGGAGGAGACTCTTCGTAGTCCACCGGGATGCCGTCGGACTCGGTGTGGTCACTCCCGGTGTAGTCGTAGGTCTGCACGTCGTCGAGGGCGCCGGGAGTCGGATCCTCGGTGCCGGCCTCAACCGCCCACCACACGCCACCGATCGCGACCACGACAGCGATCACGAGACCGATGGTCAGCAACGTCGTCGACCGCCGCTGCCGAGATTGATCGGCCTTGCGCAGCTGCGCCACCTTCTTCTCGCGCTCCTCGCGGCGGCGTTGCGCATTGGAACCCATCGACCAACTCCTGAAGTGAAATGCGTGTGCGACGACTGTAACCGGTCACTACACGTCAGCTGCGCAGCTCACCCCGGAAGGCGGAGCTTGTGAGTGTCCGCAGCCGTCACGAAGCCGACCGACTCGTAGAGACGGCGAGCTGAGTTCCCGTGGGTGACGGCAAGGGAGAGCGTCGGCTCGCCCTGAGCCTGGCAGTCACGAAGCACGTCATGGAGCAGCGCGCGGCCGAGGCCTGTATAGCGCTCATCCGGATCACGACAGATGTCGGTCAGCCATGGGCCGCCGGTCGGTGCCTGACCGACCACTCGATTGAGCAGAGCCATTCCAACCGGGCGTCCGCTCTCG
Source organism: Actinomycetes bacterium (assembly GCA_036274415.1). Classification (GTDB taxonomy): domain Bacteria; phylum Actinomycetota; class Actinomycetes; order JAHEKZ01; family JAHEKZ01; genus JAHEKZ01. The sequence goes on along the minus strand of DASUFV010000078.1, from coordinate 12,113 downwards.
ACAGCAAGGCGGCTCTCACTCATGAGCGGACCCATACGCGAACCGTGGAGCGCGCCAGACACATCGGCAACGATCTCCGCGTCACTGCCCAGCTCTTCGTCCGGGTGTCCGGGTGGGTAGGCACGTCGGATCAGATCGACCAGCGCAGAGGAGACGACCGTGTCGGGAGTGATCGGCGCCGGCTTGTAGTCGATGACCTCCCGCCTCGGCCGCGCCGAGTCCGACGCGGCACCTGACCACGACGTCAAGTCGAGGAACATCAGCGAAAAACGGCGCACCGACTGAGCGCCGCGGTTCAGAAGCTGCTGAATGAGCCCATCGTCGGACGTCGTGATGTTCCACCCCGTGAGCTGCTCGATGATCACCGCAGCCGCCTTCTCGATGTCGACGGTCGGTTCAAACAGCTCAGCGCACGGTCGGCGGGCGCTATAGAGGTGGTAGCGGCCGATGAGCATGCCGTCGACGACCAGAGACTCCTCGCGTTCGATCAGAGGGTGGGTCGCGCTCACTCCCCCAGCAAAGCGCGACCATGCCGTCACTTCCACCACATTCGCGCGAGTTACATTGCTGTTGACGATCAGGCGCGGGACGAGCCCCGAAGTGCTGCGCTGATAACCTCCCGTGGTCCCCGCCCCCGTAGCTCAGGGGATAGAGCATCGGCCTCCGGAGCCGTGTGCGCAGGTTCGAATCCTGCCGGGGGCACTTATCCGTGAAGCGCGTCGACGGTGACCGACTCTCCGTGCGCGTAGTGCCGCCAACCACGATCGTCACGGACGTGCGCGCCGCTCACCCCGATGACCTGCCAACGCTCGCCGTCCCCGGTCAAGGCCGTCTGCTCGTCAACCGCGATCAGCAGGTCGTCTTCGGGAACGGTGGCATCGATGTGCTTGGTCAGCCCCGGCACGTAGTGGTCGAGGCGATTCCAGTGCGGGCCGAACCACGTGCGGGGGAACAGGCGTAGACCCTCAGCCCAGAACCCCGGCGCCAACTCGTCGACGCTGCTATCTGGCGCTTTTCTACCGAGACAGGCCATACCAGCGCTGCACCCGACGTACCCCATCCCGCGGTCGAGGCCGTCGAGCACGGCTTTCCAAAGCGCAGTGCCGTTGAGTGTTGCGGCGAGGTAGGCGGGATTGCCGCCAGAGAAGTAGACGATGGACGCGTTCTGCACCTCATCCGCGACGCTTCTGTCGTCAGCGTCCGTGCGGTCGCGAACCTCCAGCACCTCACATGGGACGCCGTGTTCGGCGAAGTGGTCAGCACCGCTGCGCGCCCACCCGGAGAACACCTCTTCGCCCTCGGGCGCGGACGCCGTAGGTAGCACCAGTACACGGCCGTTTCCGGTGACGCGATCGAGCATCCACGTGTCGACTTCGTGCGACCAGGGCTGGAACTCCCCTGAACCAAGCAGCGCGAACCACCCGCTCACGGCTGACCTCCCGGTGGCACAGGTGATCGACCGAACGACTCGCTCGCAAAGGCGGTGGCCATGTTGTCTCGCCCGAAGAGCTCTGTGATCACTTCCATCTGACTCTCGTGCTCGTACATGGCAGCCAGCTTGCGTTCGAGCATTCGCCCCTCCAGGACGATGTCGATGTCGAGCCGCTCGTCGTCGACGATCGGTGGCTTTGCGCCCTCGCGGTACACGCCCACTGAGTCCAGAAGGGGAACGAACCGGTCAGCCCACGTGCGCGCGACGACCGCGTAGTAGAGCGACGAGCCGGGTGGAGCGAACGCCGCGAAGGCGTCCGTCGTCCATTGCGACACCGACTTGTGCCCCTCGTGGTTCGTCATTCCATCGGGTCCGAACGTCAGTACGGTGTCCGGCTGGACCGCTCGCATCACCTCAGCGACCGCGTCCGCGCCACTGTTCGGCAGTGGGGTGTGCCAGTCGACGTCTGGTATGTCCAAGAAGATGTGCTCGGTGACACCGAGGATGGCCAGGCACCGCTCGAGTTCTCGTGTGCGAACCTCGCCCATGGTCTCCGGAGGCCAGCGGACCGGATCAAATGAGCCTCCCTCACCTCGGGTCGCGGTCACGCACACGACGCGAGAACCGGCGTCAACCGCCTCGGCCATGAGCCCTGACGACAGATAGGTCTCGTCGTCCGGATGAGCCCACACGCCAAGGACCGTTCCAAGCTCGGCCCCGCTCTTGACGGGGCCGGTCTGGGGATTGAACGCGGGCACGCGCTGACGCTACCGCCACTTTCAAGGTGGGTCCCCGAACCGTCGAGATTCCAGACAGCGGTAACCCGTAAAACACCGCCATATGAGGGGCCATGCAGACGCCAGACGACTCGGCTTGCTGGGCCGGTGAGTGGGCACCGGTCGACCAGTTGCGCGTGCTGTGGGCTCAGAGTGCGGTGCTCAGAACTGTTCGAACGCTGCCCGAGCTCCACCCCTGGCGGCTCGGCGACGACAAGGGACGCGGTGGCCGCACGGTGGGTTGGTGCTCACAGCTCGCGGGTCACGCCGGGATGGGAGTGCTCTCGCAGATCGCGCCACCGACCACCGCCGAAGCAGACGACCCACGTCAGGCTCCAGCACTCGACGGTCTGCTGCGAACGTCCGTGCTGGGCGGAGCGGAATCCTCCAGCGCAGACTTCGACCTCCTCCTCAGCTTGGCGTCCACGCTGCCGCGACAGGTGGCGGACGCGGTCGCTGACACGGTGGCCACATCCGACCGACCCGTCGAACCACGCATCTACACCGAACCCGGCCCGGGCGTCCGGCGGTGGGCCGGCGCGTTGATGCACATCGATGGTTCGTGGCTGCCTCCCCTGGCGATCCTGCCCAAACGAGTCCGAGGCATTGACGACCCGGGAACACGCTGGTCGACGGAGTCCCTGGCCTTTGCCGATCGCCACACTGTGCACGCTGGTGACGTGCGTTATGCCGCCGACCTGCTTGCACCGCACGTCACCGCGCTGATCCTCGAAGAAGTACCAGACGACGCGGCCATCACGATCGCAGGCGATGCGGTCCACATCTGGTGGCAGTACGACGCACGAACGCGGCACGCGGGGGGAAAGGTGCGACGCGCCGTTGAGCTCGCCGAACGGCTTGTGGCTGCGGTGCCCAGCTTCGTGCTCACCGACCACCCCGATCGCTCTGAGCAGGTCGAGAGCCGAATCGCAGATGCTGCCGCCCGTGCCGCTGCCTATCGGGCCGAACGGGATTCACGCCTGAAGGCTCGACGGGCACGTAACGCGGGGCTCGCGCCGAAGTGACCGCTTGCTGACTCCGATCGTTGAGTAGTGCCGATTCGTATCCTGGCCAGGTGACGAGTCTCCGCGAACGCATCCGGACAGGTCCGGTGCTGCTCGACGGAGGACTGTCGACCACCCTCGAGGGGCTCGGCCACGACATCAGCGGCGACCTGTGGTCTGCTCGGCTGCTGCGGGACGACCCTGCGGCAATCTTGCAGGCGCACCGCGCCTTCTTCGCCGCCGGCGCGGAAGTTGCCACTACCGCCACCTATCAAGCGACGTTCGACGGCTTTGCTCACCACGGCATCGACAACGACGAGACGGAGACGCTGATGCGCCGCGGCGTCCAGCTCGCGCGAGAAGCTGCTGACTCAAGCGGTCATCCGACGTGGGTCGCGGCATCTGCTGGTCCTTACGGCGCGATGCTCGCGGACGGCTCTGAGTACACCGGCGCCTACGGGTTCACGGTCCGTGAGCTACGAAACTTTCACCGCCCAAGGCTCGAGGTACTCGCAGCAACGGACGCCGACGTCCTTGCGTTCGAGACGATCCCCACCGCGACCGAGGTGGAAGCGGTTCTCGCCGAGATCGACGGCACCGCCATCGACTGCTGGCTGTCGGTGTCCATCACCGGAGACACCACACGAGCCGGTGAGCCACTCGACGATGTCTTCGGCATGACGCGCGGGGTCGACGAGCTGGTTGCCGTCGGTGTCAACTGCTCGACACCGAGCGACGCGACCGCGGCAGTCTCCAGGGCGGCGGCAAGCGGGCACCCGGTCGTCATCTATCCCAACAGCGGCGAAGGGTGGGACGCCGTCCATCGCACCTGGGTCGCGGGCTCGACAACCGGAAACGCCGAGGAGTGGCCGGTGGATGAGTGGGTCGCGGCTGGCGCCCGTTTGGTCGGCGGCTGCTGCCGGATCGGCCCTGACCAGATCGCGGCGCTCGGCAAGCACCTGCACTGAGTCACCTGCACGGAGCCGCGTCAAGCGCGACCACTAGGGTCGTGCGCCGTGAAACAGGTCGACATCAGAGTGCGCTGGGCCGATATGGACGCCTACCAGCACGTCAACAACGCCGTGTACCTCAACTACTTCGAAGAGGCGCGCGACCAAGTCATGGTCGACATGTTCGGGCCCGAGGCACTCGACTTCGTGCTCGCGCACGTCGACATCGACTTCCGCAACGAGCTCACGCAGGACGACGGGACGATCTCGGTTTTCAGCCGAGTGACCGGATACGGCCGATCGAGCGTGCGCAGTCGCGAGGTGGTGCGCAAGGCGGACGGGACGCTGTCGGCCGAGGGCGGCGCGGTCGTCGTCCCGCGCGACCCCAGCACGGGTAGCTCCCGCCCTCTGACCAGCGACGAGATCGCGCGGATCGAGGCTGCACTCGACGCGGACCGCGCCGCTGGTCACGACTTCTGAGGGTCACGCCGCCGAGATGTCCGCCTCCTGGCTCACACTCAAGTCCGGCTGTCCGGGGAACGAAAGCAGCGCGTCCACTCCACGCTTGGCGATCTCGTTGCCGATGATCAGGCGCTGGATCTCGCTCGTGCCCTCCCACACCCGGTCGACCCGCAGCTCGCGGTAGAGCCGCTCGACCGCGAAGTCGCGCATGTACCCGCGACCTCCGTGGATCTGAACAGCGTTGTCGACAACGCGACCGGCCGCCTCGGACGCCGCCAGCTTCACGACCGCGGCCTTGGCGTGGAGCGTCTTGCGGTCGAGCTCTCCGCGGTCGATCTCGTTGCCGACCTGGTAGACCAGCGTCCGCGCACCTGTGGTGTCCACGATCATGTCCGCGAGCATCGCCTGGATGAGCTGATGCTGGATCAGCGGCCCACCACCTTGGATGCGGTTCTTCGCGAAGTCGACGGACTCCTCGATCGCCCGGCTTGCTGCACCAACCGTCCTGGCCCCGATCATCAGTCGTTCCTCGACGAACCAGTCCCGGATGAGGTCGTATCCCTGCCCAATTTCGCCAAGGATCTGCTCGGGTCCGAGCTGGACGTCTTCGTAGATGAACTCGGGGTGCTCGTACACGAAGGTGTGCGTGTACCTCGGCGTGCGCTTCACACTCAGCCCGGGAGCATCGCGGTCGACGATGAACAAGGTCGGCTGTCCGTCGACCCACGCGAGCGTGAGGATGAACGCTGCGACGTCACCGACGGTCACGAACCACTTCTCACCATTCAGCACGTACTTGTCGCCATGCTTGACCGCGGTCGTGGTCATGGCCAATGGGTCCGAGCCAGCATGCTCTTCGGTCACGGCAATCGCATCGCGCTTCTCGCCACGGATGCCGGGCAGCAAATAACGCTCGCGCTGCTCCGGAGTACAAGCCTTGAGCGCGTTGGCTGGACGCCACACGGTGTCCCACAACGCGTTCGTCAGACGGCCGAGTACCTCGTGGTAGAGGATCTGTTCCATCGTGGTCAGTCCGGCGCCGCCCCACTCACGAGGCATGTTCACCGCCTGCAGGTCCGCGTCCAACACCGCCTGACGAATCCGCTCGTGCACGTCGTCGGACAGTCCGTTGTTCATCTCGCACTCGAGTTCGTACGGCTTGATGAACTCGTAGAGCTCGCGAACCCGGGCAATCAAGCGGCTCTGCTCAGGCGTGTAGCTGAAATCCATGACCAATCGTTCCTTGTCGTTGTTAGCTGAAGTTGCCGAAAGTTGGTGAACTCGCGCGGCTGCGGTCAGGCCAGCGCAATCGCCCTGGCATCCAGTGCCAGAGCACCGGTGGCCGTTGCCAGGAGTGGATTGACCTCCACATCTGCGAGCTCTGGATGCGCGCAGGCGAAGTAGGTGATCGCCGACACCTGCTCGGCGACCGCCTCGATGTCGACCGCGGGACGTCCACGCACTCCGTTGAGCAGCGCCGACGAGCGAAGCGACCTGAGCAGGTCGATGGCGTGACCCGGCTCGACCGGAGCGAGCGAAGTGGCCACGTCGTCCAGCACTTCGGTGAGGACGCCGCCGACACCAACCATGGCGACCGGTCCGAACCTCTCGTCTCGCCGAACTCCCACGATCAGCTCGACACCGTCAGACGTGTCGACCATCTGCTCGATGGTGACGGCGGGCGGCGCGAGTCGATCGACCATGGACTCGTACTCCGCGCGCAATGTGTTCGCGTCGCGGATTCCGAGCCGTACGCCGCCCTGGTCGCTCTTGTGCAGGAGCCCCATCGCCTTCAGGACGGCCGGGTACTGCACCTGCGCGAGTGCGGCGTCGAACTCCTGCGCGTTGTGTACGAGGTACGCGTCCGGAAACGAGAGCCCGGCTTTGAGAAGTGCGGCGCGGACGTCCCAGTAGCCCAAGTCGCTCAACGGCGCTTCGGGATCGGGCAGCGGAGCAAGCCCGACCGGAGCGACACCGGCGGTCTCTGACAGTGACCGCATCGCGCCCTCGATCGTCCGGTAGACGGGCACGCCGCCCGCTCGCAGCTCGAGGGCGGCTGCACTCCGCGGGTACATCGAGTGGACGGCCAGCGGACGACCCGACTCGTTCACAGCCCCCGCCATCGCACGGGCGGCCTGCACCTCCACCTCGGCGAGCGCCTCCCCGTACAGGCCGTACCCGCCGTAGTAACCACTGACGACCATCGCGTCGACCTCACCGCTGGTGAGGACGGTCTTGACGATGCGACCCGAACACGCGAGGTCCTGCTCGAAGCCGCCAGCGACGTCGATCGGGTTGAAGCTCGTCGCCGCTGCGGGCAGTTCCGATGCGATGGACTGCGCCAGCTCGTCGCCGAACTGGATCACCGAGAGGTTCATCGACTCGGCGACGTCAGCGGCGATCGAGGCATGTCCACCACCGTCGGTGATGATCGCCACCCTTCGCCCCGCTGCGATGGGCGCCTCGCGGAGCAACGCGACGGCGTCCGCCATCTGAGAGGGCGTGTGCACGCGCACGATGCCGCCTGCCGCGCACGCGGCGTCAACGACATCGGAGGACGAGACCAATGAGGCGGTGTGCGACGACGCCTGACGCGCGGACGCCTCACTCGCCCCGACCGTCAGCAGCACCACCGGCTTGCCGGCCTCGCGTGCACGCAGCGCGGCTTGCGCGAACCGTCGGCCGTCCCGGAAGTCCTCGCAGTAGACGGCAATGACTTTGGTGGCCTCGTGCGTGGCACTGGCCTCGACGAGGTCGGCGGCGTCCAGGTGTGCCTGGTTGCCGAGGCTGGCAAAGCGCGAGAACCCCAGGCCGTGATCCTCGAGCAGCTGAGCGAGCTCGAGTGAGAGGTTGCCGCTCTGTGAGATGAACGCGATGTCACCGTGCGGCAACGGGTTGGACGTCAGGGACAAACCTGCTGTCGAGTCCATGACGCCGAGGCAGTTCGGACCCAGCAACACCGCTCCGGCGGCCGTCACGCGCTCGACGACGGTGCGTTCACGGGCCTTGCCCTCTTCGCCGGCTTCGCCAAGGCCTGCGCTGATGCCGACGATGGCCCGCGCACCCGCGGCGAGCGCGTCGTCGACCGCGCTCTCGAATGCTGCGGCTGGTACGGCGATCACCGCCAGATCCGTCGTGAGACCGGCCTCGCTCAGTGACGGCACCGCAGGCTGATCCAGCACGACAGTCGCTCTCGCGTTCACGAGGTGCACGGGCACCGGACCGGCGAGGGCGCTCTTGGCCAGCCAATTGCCCCACTTCCTGATGTCATCACTCGCGCCGTAGACCGCCACGCTCGACGGCGCGAACAGTGCTTCGAGCGCCTCATGAGACGGCATCAGCGAGCCACCGCCTCGGATTTGACGCTCGTCGGGTACAAGCGTGCAACCGCAGCACGCTTTTCTTCGGAGATCGCCGTTGCGGCCTTGCGCGGTGAGATCCCCTCACGACGTGCGCGTTGCAACAGCTCGGTGGTCAGCGGACGCAGCACCGAGGAGATCTTCGCGAAGGACGCCTGAGCGGTCGGCTCGATGTCTGCGAAGGCGATCCACCACCACCAGGCGTTCGTTCCGACGTTCGCAACGAAATCGGGAACGACCGTGACTCCGCGCTGCAGCAGTCGCTGCTCAGCCTCGGGCAGCGTGGCGACGTTGGCCGCCTCGGCGATCACGCCTGCCTTGACCTGCTCGACGTTGTCAGGAGTGATGACGTACGACATCGCAGCCGGAACGAGCAGGTCTGCGTCGATCCCGATCCAGTCCTCACCCGGACGCAGCTCGTCGCCGACGACCAGCTGATTGCGGTCGATCACGCCGAACGGGTCGCGCACCGCAAGCAGACGCTCCACGTCCAGCCCGGCTTGGTTGTAGATCAGACCATCTCGGTCCGCAACACCGATGACGCGGACGCCAGCCCTCGCGAGGTAGCGGGCTGTTGCACCGCCCATCGAGCCGAACCCCTGCACCACTGCGGTAGCAGTCGCCGGCTGGGTGCCACGGAACTCGAGCGCGGCGAGCGCAGTCTCGGCAACGCCGTACCCACCGACCAGCTCGCCCAGGCCCACGCCGTCGACATCGACCGAGAACGCCTCCTTCAACCGGTCGTGTGCAGCGTCCGCACCGTCCTCGACGAGCGCCAACGCCGACTCGGCCGACGAACGGATCCCCTCGTCCGCGAATACCTCATCGATCACGTCCTGACGGACGCCGAAGTCCTCGCCCGTGGCGAACAGGGTCTGGATGAGCGGCTTCATCGCTCGCCCGAACCGACCGAGCACCTCACGCGCCCTTGGGTCGTACGGGTCGCAGTCGATGCCTGCCTTGGCACCACCTAGCGGCACGTACCGATCGCCCTCGGTGTAGACGACTGCCTCTTTTAGCGTCATCGCCTGAGCCAGGTCTCGGACCTCGTCGACCGTGACACCGCGCCGCATGCGCAGACCGCCACCGGCAACACCGCGGCTCAGTGTGTCGATGACGACGTAGCCCTTGATCCCGGTGACCTCATCGGTCCAGGTCAGCTCGAGATAGGAGTCGTGAGTGCTCAACGTGCGGATCCTTCCGGTGGTGCTGGTTCGGGAACGACGAGGACGGTGGGGCCAACCCGGTCACGGGAGGCAACCAGCTCGGTCGTGAGGTCGGCCGGGGTCGCAACGCGCGTGGCGTGAGCACCCAATGACTGCGCGAGCATGACGAGATCGCGCGGAGGCGCGTCCACCGCCAGTGGCTTCTCGTCGCGTTCGAGCATTTCGGCTCGGATCTCGCCGTAGCCGCTGTTGTCGAACACGACGATGGCCATCGACAGCTGCTCGGCCGCTGCTACGGCCAGCTCGGTCACGGTGAACAGCAGGCCGCCGTCACCGCTAATGCCGATCACCTGGCGTTCGGGTGCCGCCAGAGCAGCACCGACGGCAACGGGAACGGTGAATCCCAGGGTTCCGAAGCCGGTCGGGAAGTGGAAGCTGCCCGGTGCTCGCATGGCGAGGGCAGGAATGGCACCGAAGTAGACGCACATCGCGTTGTCCGTGGCCACAACGGCGTCGGCGTCGCGAGCTGCGTCGATGGCCTCCATCCAGGGCTGCCACGCAGATCCCGCTGACTCGGTCTCAGCAGTCGTCTCCGCACGCAGCCGCCGGGCCCAGCCTGGGATGACTCGTCCTTCGACATGCAAGTCGGCCAGCGCGGCGTCGAGTTCGCGGAGAACGGCAGCGGCGTCCCCCACGAGCATCGTGTTCGCCTTCACGTTGACGTCGGCCATTCGCGGGTCGATGTCGACGCGGATCACGTGACCCTTCGGAGCAAGCATCCCTTGCCACAGATCGGAGTTGCCGACCTCGGTGCCGACGAGCAGCAGGGCGTCCGCCTCGTTCGCGGCCGTCATCGCAGCTGAGGTGCCGAGCCGGGTACCCAGCGACAGCGCGTGCTTTTCGTCGACTGCGCCCTTGCCGTTGATCGTGGTGACAACCGGCGCCGCGAGTCGCTCGACGACGGCCGTCAGGTCTTGCGACGCGCGGCGTGCGCCGCCGCCAGCGACCACCACTGGGCGCACCGCGACCGACAGTCGACGTGCCGCCTCCGCGATCGCCGCCGTGTCGGGCCGAACTGGATCGATCTGGGACGCCGAGCGCAGCTCGGCATCTCCGAGCTCATCGAGCAGATCGAGCGGAACCTCCAGATGCAACGGGCGCTGCCTTCCACCCGAGAACGCGGTGAACGCCTCTGCCACGAGGTCGGCGATGTGCTGGTGCGTGGTGGCGCGCAGGCAGCGAGCGGCGATGCGGTCCATCGCTCCCGTCTGGTCCTTCGCCTCATGCAGGTAGCCGTTGCCAGGGCCGCCCACGGGCAGCGTCCTGGGCATACCTGGGCTGATGAGGAGCATCGGGATCGAGTCCGAGTAGGCCTGCGCGACGGCCGTCGCGGCGTTGTAGACCGCAGGGCCGCTCGTGACGACGGCGACTCCGGGGAGTCCGGACGTTCGCGCGTAACCGTCAGCGGCGTAGCCCGCACCCTGCTCGTGCGTCGTGGCCACCGTGCGGATGCCGTACCTGGTCAGCGCGTCGAACACCGAGAGGTTGTGCGTGCCGGGAATTCCGAAGACGACGTGAACGTCGTGCAGCGCCAACGCGGCAACGACCACTTCTCCGCCGGTGACGCCGGACAGCCGCGTGGTCGAGGTCTCGTTCACGATGAGCGCGCCTCGGAGAAGCCGTAGACCTGCTTGCCCAGCCATTGACCACCGTCGACTACGAGCGTGTCACCAGTGACGTATGCAGCGTCGTCAGAGAGCAAGAACGCGGCCGAAACCGCGACTTCTTCTGGCGTGGTGAAGCGTTTCAGCGGAACCGAGTTGGTGAGGCTCTTCCGGTCCTCCTCAGTCGGCCACAGCGCGGCGCCTGCGCCCTCGGTCTCGGTTGGTCCTGGCGCGATGCAGTTGACCCGGATGCCGTAGCGGGCCCACTCGACGGCCAACGTGCGAGTCATCGCCTGCACGCCAGCCTTGGCGGCCGCGCTGTGCACGACACCTGGGTGACCAGTCCACGCGTACGTGGCGATGACGTTGAGGATCGAGCCGCCGCTCTGCTCTTTGGTGATGTTCGCGAAGGCTCGCGAGCAGTAGAACGTGCCGTTCAGCACGATGTCGACGACTGCCCGGAAGCCGTTCGGGCTCATCTCCTCAGCCGGCACGACGAAGTTGCCTGCGGCGTTGTTCACCAGGATGTTCAGGCCACCTAGCTCGTCGTTGACGGAGCTCATCGCCTCGCCGACGGCCTCGTGGTCGCGCACATCGAGCGAACGAGTCACGACACGGGCGGTCGGCGTCTCCGAAGTGATGCTTGCGGACGCGGCGGCGAGCTTGTCAGCGTTGCGGCCGACCAATGCCACAGCGGCACCACCAGCGGCGAGCCGCCGAGCGATTCCCAGACCGATCCCGCTACCGCCCCCGGTGATGACTGCGACCTTGCCCGAGAACTGCCTCGGGTCGACATTTCCGAACGCCTGTTGATCGGTCATCAGAAGCCTCCGGTCGACGCTGACGCCGCGAGGCGACGCGAGATGATGAGCCGCTGGATGTCAGAAGTGCCCTCTTCGATCTCTTCGAGCTTGGCGTCACGCATCCACTTCTCCGCCAAGAACTCCCGTGAGTAGCCCCACCCGCCAAGGGTCTGGACCGCGCCCCACGTGCAGAACATCGCCGCCTCGGAGGCCACGAGCTTGGCCTGCGCGCAGATTGCTGCGGCGTCCAACCCGGCGTCGAGTCGCTTGGCCGCCCGCCACACGAGCAGGCGGGCCTGCTCGACACGGGTCGCCATGTCGGCAAGTCGGAACGCAACCGCCTGGTGCTCGATGATCGGCTTTCCGAACTGCTTGCGCTGCATCGCGTAGTCGAGGGCGTACTCGGTCGCCGCTCGCGCTGCCCCTGTAGCCGCAGCGCCCAGAATCGCGCGCGAGGCGTCGAAGGTGTGCATCAAACCGTAGAACCCTTGCCCTTC
>DASUFV010000077.1:0-10922 GCA_036274415.1 Actinomycetes bacterium | reverse complement strand
GATCGTTGCCGCGTGCCCTCGGCACGACGGGGCAGCCGCATTACCCGCGTTACTCGGGGTTGCGCCGCTGAGGGTCAGGAGCGACAGCACCGCTCCGGCAGCAAAGACACCAGCGAAACGTCTTTGCAGCGTTGTGGTCTTGGTCATGGGAAGCCTCCTCAACACGATCCTGCGGCATTACCGCAGACGTGCAAGTTGAGGAGCTACGCACCTATCCCATGGGCACGAAGTCGATCACGCGTACTCGACGCGCTCGCACTCAGCGAGAGTCACGCGATCTTCACGCTGGGCGTTGACGCGGTCGAAGCCCGAGTGGCAGAGCACGAAGTCGGTGTTCTCCCCGGCGTAAAGCTTGTCGTCGCCTGGGCCGCCGCCGACTCGATCTTTCCCGGACGAGCCGCGCACGCGGTCTGCTCCGTCCTGCCCGACCAACTGGTCGTTGCCTCCGCCACCGAGGAGGACGTCGTGCTGCTTGCCGCCTCTGATCCAGTCGTTGCCCGAACCGCCGCGCAGGTGATCGCGTCCGGGCGCCCCGTTGATGAAGTCGTTGCCCGGACCGCCGATGAACGTGTCGTCGCCCTTGTCTGCCAACCCGTACAACCGGAAGGCCGGACGCAGCGCGCGAGTGTTGACGTAGTCATTGCCGAGTCGCGTGAAGACCTTCACGCGGAAGGGATTGCTCGTACTGATATCGCCCGGTACGCGACAGATCACGACCAAGCCGACCTTGGCCTTCTTGCGGTTACACGAGTCCGGCTTGTGTCGCAGGACGTTGGTGTTGCGGTCGGCGAAGCGCAGCCCGCGCTTGACCTCCGTGACCACCAGGTGCGTGTTCTGTTGTCCTGCGTCGTAGTAGTAACCCTCTGGCGTGCGAGTGATCGTGGCCCAGTGCTCGGGCTCGAACCTCTGCACCGTCTTGTCCTTTGTCGACTCGGCTGCTCCGGCCGATGCGATGACGGTCGTAGGGACGAGCACTCCGGCTGCTATGGCCACTGCGGCGGCGATCAACCAGAAGGCAGGGCGAGATGCCCTCGAATGCATGTGATCCTCCACGAAGGAAAGGGGGAAGGTGCGACGCTGAACGCCACTCGAGAACTAACCGGCCTTTTTCGATTGTGGTGGGACGATGGCGACTACCCAAAATCGTCGGCGTGCCGCGCGGGGAATGTCGGTAATGCGAGGTCACGCTTGGTGAGCAATCTCACCGCCTACCATCGTCATCGACACGTTGAGTGCTGAAGTTGACTCCGCTGTTCCGGTGGTGATATCGCCGTCAATCACCGCGATATCCGCGAGTTTTCCGGGTTCGAGTGATCCGATCGCGTCATTCATCCACAATGCGCGTGCGGCGACGATGGTGTGCGCACGTAAAGCCTGCTCGATCGTGAGTGCTTGATCACCGCCGATGGACGCGCCGTCGCGCGTCCGGCGTGTCATCGCTGCGCGGATCGTGTCGAGCGGCCGATACGAACACACGTCGGAGTCACTGCTGAGAACCACCGGAATACCCGCGTCCAACGCGTCCTTGAGCGGTTGCAGCCGATGCGCTCGGTTGCCAAGTCGCACGAGGAACTGGTCGCCGCTGTCGTAGAGGTAACTCGGCTGGACGACGAGGTACGCACCGAGCGCAGCGATGCGGCCCAGCTGTTCAGGTGTCGGGTAACCAGCATGTTCGAGTCGGTGACGATGTTCGCGCGGTGACGCGGCAACCGCGGCCTCCACGGCGTCGAGCACGTAGCCGATCGCGCGGTCTCCCTGAACGTGGACGCCGACCTGCCACCCGTTCGCGTGAGCGTCGCCAATCAGGGCGGTGAGATCTTCCGGCGAGTGGTACATCGAGCCCTCGAACTCGCCTGACTCTCCGTACGGTTCGCTGAACATCGCAGTGCCTCCGATCAACGACCCGTCGGCATAGAACTTCATCGCGCCGATGCGAAGCCGGTCATCTCCGAATGGTCCAGCCATCCCGATGTCAGCGAAGGCATGCAGCTGATGTGACAACGGCATGCACACCGTGCGAACCGGAAGGCGGTCGAGTCGTCGTGCCTCGCGGTACGCCGTCAGCTCTCGACTCGTCACCTGCGCATCGCAAACAGTGGTGAGACCAGCCGCAAGGAACGCACGGCCAGCGCGCTCGACAAGGTCGACAGCGTCGTCCAGTGCGAGCTCGGTGTGGAAGTTGGGCCCGTGGCTCCCGATGTCGACGACGGTCGGCACGATCAGGCTCATGGCGGCGTCCAACGCCCAGCCGTCCAGCCGCCCGGACGCGTCGCGCCCGAGACTTCCTCCTGGCGGGTCCGAGCTCTCCTCGGTGACGCCACGCTCGGCCAGACCGGCCGAGTTCACCAGTACGTGATGACCGGAGATGTGCAGCACGCGGATCGGATGCGACTCGCTGGCTAGGTCGAGGTCGGCGCGGGTGATCTTGCGGTCGTACTTCGCGTCGTCCAGGCCGAACGCGGTGATCCATGTGCCTGCAGGCGTGTTCGCCGCAGCCTCGTGCAGCAGACGCACGACATCGTCGATCGATCGCGCGACCTCGTAGCGAACATCGACGGACGCGAGCGACTCGCCGGTCGCCAAGAAATGGTTGTGTGCGTCGATGAATCCGGGAACGACGGTTCGTCCGTCCAGCGAGATGAGGGTCGAGCCTGGAAAGCGGTCGATCAGATCCTCAGTCGCTCCGGTCGCCGCGATGCGATCGCCGTCGATCGCTACGGCGTCCACCCACGGTTCTTCGTCTGTAGCGGTGAAGACGCGTCCCGAATGCAGGATGAGTTGCTGTCCGGCGGTGCTCTCCATGGAGAAGTGTGGCCAGATCATGGACGATGCAGTCAATGGAAGAGCGCATGCTCTTCACGACGCGAGCGAGTGGAGACGCCATGTCACTCGTCAAGGGTGAGCGACCTCTGGAAGAGGGAATCCGCACCGATTTCGGCTCGACCATGGACTACGGGACGTATCTCGAGCTCGACAAGCTGCTGTCGGCACAACGCCCGGTGAGCGAACCAGTGCACCCGGACGAGCTGTTGTTCATCATTCAGCACCAGACGACGGAGCTCTGGTTCAAGCTCGTGTTACAGGAGCTGCGCTCGGTGCGTTCGTTCCTGGACGCCGACCAGATCAGTCGCGCGCGCAAGGCGTTGGCCCGCGTCAAGCACATCTTTCGGACGCTCGCCGAGCAGTGGTCGGTGCTGGCCACGCTGACGCCGAGTGAGTACGCGGAGTTCCGAGGATTCCTCGGGCCGGCGTCCGGTTTTCAGTCGTATCAGTACCGCTCCGTCGAGTTCATCCTCGGCAACAAGAACGCGAGTTTGATACGAGTGTTCGAGGGCAAGCCCGAGATCCATGCCGAACTCTCCGAGCTGCTGTACTCACCGACCGTGTACGACGCCTTCCTTCGCTTCCTTTCCAGAAACGGTCATGACGTTCCGAACGAGATCCTCGAGCGAGACGTCAGCGCCGCATGGGTCGAGGTGCCCGGCCTGGTGCCGGTCTTCGCGGAGATCTACAACGACACCGACAGTCACTGGGTCGAATACGCCACGTGCGAGGACATGGTTGACCTCGAGGACGCGTTCCAACTCTGGCGGTTCCGGCACCTGCGAACAGTTCAACGCACCATCGGGTTCAAGACGGGCACAGGCGGCAGTTCCGGCGTGCCCTTCCTCCAACGTGCTCTCGAGCTCACGTTCTTCCCCGAGCTGTACACCGTGCGGACCGGCATCGGAGCCTGATGCGCACTCCGTCACCGTTCGCTGTCCAATCCGCGGCCGAGTTGTGACCCTGGACGGAGCAATTCGAAGTCGAGATCGATCTACTCTCACGCGATAGACCTAGGGAGGCCGGAGGAGGGGTCGCATGAACGTCGTCATCATTCCGGCCTTCAACGAGTCTGCGCGTATCGCCAAGACTGTGATGGCGGTGCAGGCACTTCCCGAGATCGACGCGGTGCTGGTCGTGGATGACGCCTCGTCCGATGCCACCGCAGACATCGCCGAGAGAGCCGGGGCCGACGTGGCGCGTGCGAAGCGCAACCGAGGCAAGGGCGGCGCACTCGAGCGCGGAGTGGTCGAAGCGCTCGATCGCTACCCCGGTCTGCAAGCCAACGGGATCCTGCTGTTCCTGGACGCCGACCTCGAGGCGTCCGCCGCCGATGCACTGACGCTGCTGGCACCGGTGGCGAGTGGTCGCGCCGACGTCGCAGTCGGGCTACTGGCCCCGCAGCAGGAGGTTGCTGGCGGGCATGGGTTCGTCGTCTCGCTCGCGCGAGAAGGAGTCGAAGACGTCAGCGGACGCCGCATGCAGCAACCGCTGTGCGGGCAGCGCGCGCTCACCGTCCACGCGGCAACCGCGGTGCTGCCGTTCGCCAGAGGCTTCGGCGTCGAAGTCGGTATGACCATCGACTTGCTCAGGCAGGGATTCCGTGTGGTCGAGGTTCCGACGGACTTTCGTCACCGCGTCACCGGCAGGGACCTGACGTCGCAGATACACCGCGGACGCCAGTTCTTCTCGGTGTGGCGCGCCCTGCGCGAGCGAAAGGTCGGGCCAGCCCTGCCGGTTCCGAAGGTCGTAGCCTGAGTCAGTACGGCGTCCAGCTCACGGTTGCTGCTGCGTGATGCAGTGGACGTTGCCGCCACCCAGCAGGATCTCGCGTCCAGGGACGGTCACGATGCGACGGTCGGGGAACATCTGCTCGTAGACCTTGTACGCCATGTCGTCGTGCGGGTCGTCGAACACCGGAAGAACGATGATCCCGTTCGCGTAGTAGCTGTTGACGTACGAACCCGCGAGACGCTCACCCGGTGTGCGGGGTTGCACACCAGGAATCTGGTCGACGCCAGCCGCCTCCTCCTCGGTGATGAGGATCGGGTCCGGCTGGTGCACGAGCGTGATGTCGAGCCGGCGTCCTTGCGCATCGGTGGCCGTCTTGAGGATGTCGAGCGCCTCATGGCTGATCTCGCTCTGAGGATCGTTCGGGTCGTCAGTCCACGTCAGCATGACGTGTCCGGGAGCGACGAAGCGGGCGAAGTTGTCGACGTGTCCGTTGGTCTCGTCGAGGTAGACGCCGCGCGGCAGCCAGATGACCTTCTCGACACCTAGGTACGCGCGCAGGTGCCACTCGATCTGCTCTTGAGACAGCTCGGGGTTGCGGTTGCCCTCGAGCAGGCACTCTGCGGTAGTCAGCAGAGTGCCTTGCCCGTCGACGTCGATGGAGCCACCCTCGAGGACGAAGTCGGGTGCGTAGACCGGTGTGCGTTCGAGGTCGAGCACCTTGCGGCCGACGAGGTCGTCGGCGTCCCAGGGGAAGTACAGCCCCATCGCAAGGCCGCCCCATGCGTTGAACTTCCAGTCGACGCCGCGTACTTCGTGGCGGTCGTTGACCAGGAAGGTCGGTCCGCAGTCGCGGATCCACGAGTCGTTCGTGCTCATCTCGACCACGCGGACCGCGTCCGAGAGCACCGTTCGGGCGTGCTGGTACTGCCCCGCTGAGACACACACCGTGACGCGCTCGACTTTGGCGATGGCTTCGGCGACGCGCGCGAACGCTTCTTGCGCGGGCTTGCCGCCGTTCCGCCAGTTGTCTGGGCGCTCTGGCCAGATGAGCCACGTTCCGGTGTGCGGTTCCCACTCGGCCGGCATCCGGAATCCATCCGAACGTGGTGTGGTCGTCAGCGGGGCAGACATTTCCAGCCTCCTAGTTGTGCACCTTCGTGGGGCGATCCAGGGTGATGGTCTGACCACCGAGAGCGGGAGCTCCGGACGTCGGGGCGGCGTAGCCATTGGCGTCCGTCGCAACCGTGGCGTCCACAGTGATTGGCGCTTCCGCCTCGGTGGGCAGAGGTGTCGTGCCGGCAACGCGCCGGCGCCAGCGTGGTGCTGCGAGAGCGAAGGCGACACCGATGGCGAGGACGACCGCCAAGCCGACTCCCATCTGCGTCACGAACTCGCTGTCGATCGGATCACCAGGCACCCAGACGAAGAACACTGCGGCGGCGGCGATGAAGCCGAACACCAGGAGTGCGGTGATCCATGCACCGACCGTGCCACCTGGCACGACGTAGGGACGTTCAGCCTTTGCGTCCTTGTAGCGCAGCCGCAAGAACGCAGCCGCCATGACCATGTAGGAGATCAGGAACACGACGGTGCTGAACGCGAACAGGTTCCAGAACAGGTTCTCGGTCGAGGAGCCCGCTCCGGACGACGCAACCAACAGTCCCCAACCGACGGTGAACGCCGTTCCGACCAGCGCTGTCACGAGTGCGGCAGCGTGTGGCGTCCGGAAGCGACGGTTCGTGTGGCCAAGAACTGGCGGAAGGTCTCCGCGCCTCGCTGCTTCTGCTGCGGCGCGGTTGGCTCCGATCGTCCACGGCACCAGCGCTGCGAAGAAGCAGTACAGCGCGCCGACGCCGAGCAGGACCACCACTGCGTGGCCGAAGCCTGTCGTTCCCAGTCCAGCCTCGAGGGTGCGGAACAGGCCGTTGACCCGGTTGAAGCCGTCGGTGGGAACGAGCAGCAGGGTGCCGATGGTGGCGATCAGGTAGAACGCACCGATCAGGACACCTGCCGTCAGGATCGATCGGGGAACGTCACGCTTGGGGTCGCGCATCTCCTCGCTCGCGCTGCTCATGAGCTCGAAGCCGAGGAAGTTGTAGACGACCACTCCCAGGAGCACGATGCTGCTCCAGCTGGGAAGCATCTCCGCGGACGTCCACTCGGTGGCCGAGCCGTCCTGGAAGAGGTTGACGACACCGGTGATGCCGATGATGAGCATGATGCCCACCGTGATCATCGCGGCGATGTTCGTCACCCACTTGCTGGTGTCCAGCGTGACGATGTTGATGAAGAAGTTCAGCCAGATCAGACCGACAGCAATCCACACGGTCGGCCAGTAGTCGAACTTCCAATCGAATGTTTGCCGTAGCAGCGTGGTGAACATCAGGTAGACCGATGGAAGCCAGATCCCGACGTTGATCCAGTACCACCACGACACTTGCGTGCCCCAGAAACCGCCGAACGCGCGTTTGACCCAGGAGTAGATGCCCCCAGTGTCTGCGTACGTCGAGCCGAGCTCAGCCGTCATGAGGCCGTACGGGACGAAGAACAGGACCAACAACAGAACGGTCCAGAAGAAGACCGACGGTCCTTCCTTCGCGGTGATCGGAACTTGGGACAGGAGCATGATCGCGGCGACACTGAACAGCGTCATGTCGAAGCGACGAAGCGCTCCTGTTCGTGAACGTTGTCGTGCAGCGGGTTGCTGCTGCGTGACTGACATGTTGACCTCCTCGAGGCCATGGACTCTCGGTCAATCGGGCGAGACGTTTGCCAGAAAGTCCCGAATGAGTCCTTCGTGATACGTCCGCAGTGACGGTGATGCCGGTTGCAGACGCGGAACGAGGTACCAGGCCAAGAGGCCCTTCTCGGTGTGGAGCCGGTTCTCGGACTGGTCGTAGATGATGGAGTGCTCGCCGTCCATGACCGCGTCGGTCACCTCGACTCCGCGGGACGCCGGCAGGCAGTGCATGAACCGCACGTGGTCCGGTGCCTTGCGGAGCAGATCCTCGGTGACCTGGTACGGACGGAAGGCTCGCGTCCGGTCGGGGACCTCGTCCTCCTGGCCGAACCACCACCAGAGATCGGTGTAGACGAAGTCGGCGTCTCGGACGGCGTCCTCGACGTCTGTCGTGGCGACGTAGGACCCACCGAAGCGGTCCTCGTTCTGCTTCACCTCGTCGATGACCTGAGGCCACTGCCGTTCGATGCTGTATTCCTCAGGACGGGCGTGGACAAAGCGGCCGCCCATCATCGTGACGATCATCGCCAGCGACGTGCAGACGTTGGTGGCGTCTCCGATGAAGACCACGGTGGCGTCCGAGAACGGCTTCCCAGGCGGCAGGTGCTCGATCATCGTGAAGAGGTCGCACAGCGCCTGCGTCGGGTGGTTGTAGTCCGTGAGCCCGTTGATCACGGGCACCGAGGCGTACTTCGCGAACGACTCGACCGTGGAGTGGTGGAACGCGCGAATCTCGACGGCGTCCACCATGCGCGACAGCACGCGTGCGGTGTCGGCGATGTTCTCCTTCTGCCCGAGGTGGATCTCACCGGGCTTGAGGTAGAGCGCGTGCCCGCCCAGCTTGGTCATCGCGACTTCGAACGAGACGCGTGTGCGCGTGGACGCCTCCTCGAAGATCATGCCGAGACTGGCGCCGCGCAGGAGCTCTGGGCACGCCCGGTGCTTGTCCGCTTCCTTGAGCAGTCGGATCAGTTCGAGCTGCCGACGGATGGTGTCTGGGCCCAGATCTTGAGAGTCGATGAAGTGCCGAAGGGGATGAGTCATGGCGCACCTCCGTGTGTCTCCATGGCACCTCAGGAGATGCGCTGGCGTTAGGTACAAAAGTCCCGGCTGTTCACCACAGTCCATTCGCGGTGACTTTTCCACCGGAGGGGTAGCAAAGTCACCGCCGATGAGGCGGCGCTGTGGATTGGACGTCGTCACGTCAGGTCTCATCCACGCTGCGCCGGTTGATTGGGACCGAGTCAGACGCCAAGGCGGCGTCTTCTCGCGGACGCAAGCCCGCGCCTGGGGGCTTTCTGACCGGCAGATCGACCGTGGCCTCGCTGCTGGGGAGTACGTACAGGCATTCGGGAGCCGCCCGGGCATCCTCATGGCGGCCGGGACACCGTGGTCCCATCTCTCGGCCACCTGGGCTGCTTTGCTCTCGGTCGGCAGCCCTTGCGCACTGATGGGAATCACTGCCGCGGCGAACTATCGCTGGTGCGACCCGGACGACGTGGTGTGGGTGGCCGTCCCGCGTCACCGCAGCGTGAAGAGTCAGCCGGGGGTAAGCGTCCGACGACTACAGCTGAGCGCGCGGGACGTCGTCACGCGGAATGACATGCCGCTGACTGCCCCACCTCGAACCCTTGCCGACTGCCTGCGCTTTCTGCCACGTCATCAGGCGTCCACGATCTTGGACCGTAGCCAGCAGCGTGGCGGTGTCGACCTAACAGCAGTTGCGAGGCTGCTGACTCCGCGCGGAAGGGGAACACGCCAGGCTCGGATGCTCTTGGCGGCAGCCGATGGGACTGCCTTCGCCGCGGAGCGCTTGCTCGCAGCCATGATGCGTGACGCGGGACTCGAGGGCTGGACGCCGAACTTCCGTCTGCGGCTCGGGGAGCGGATCGCCGTCATCGACTTCGCATTCGTTCAGCAAAAGGTGGCGATCGAAGTCGATGGTTTCGCCTACCACTCCGACGTCGAACGTTTCAAAGACGATCGTTCCCGACAGAACGCCTTGGTCAACGCCGGCTGGGTTGTACTTCGCTTCACCTGGCACGACCTGGTGAGCGAACCCGAGCGCGTGATCGACGAGATCCGTCTCGCACTCGCCAACTCTCCCCATTGGCGGTGACTTTGCCACCGTGGCGGTAGCAAAGTCACCGCGAATGAGGAGACTTCAGGCGGACTGACGCGTGAGGGCGAGGAACTCGGCCCGGGTGCGGGGGTCGTCGCGCATCAGACCGTGCAGCGCCGACGTGACCGTGAGCGATCCAGCGGCCTGGACGCCGCGCAGCGACATGCAGAGGTGCTCGGCCTCCATGACCACGCCAACGCCCTTGGGCTGGAGCTCCCGCTGCAGCCAGTCAGCGATCTGCGTGGTGAGCCGCTCCTGCACCTGCAGGCGTCGCGAGAACTTGTCGACGACGCGGGCCAGCTTCGAGAGCCCGAGGATTCGATCGCCCGGGAGATAGCCGACGTGGGCGACTCCCCGAAACGGCAGCATGTGGTGCTCGCACAGCGAGTGAAACGGGATGTCGCGAGCCACGACCATCTCGTCGTACCCCTCGTCGTTGGGGAACGTGCTCAAGGTGAAGGGCTGCGCCTGAAGCAACTCGGCGAACGCCGCCGCGACCCGGCGGGGCGTGTCCTGCAAGTGCTCGCTGTTGGGGTCGTATCCGAGCGCCCGCAGCAGGTTGTCGACCGCAAGCTCGGCCGCCGGCAGGTCGATCTCCTGCTCGTCCGGTACGACATGCAGGGGCGTCCGCGCCGGGGACGACCGGTCGTCCAACGATCGGTCGTCCCGCGCGGCGTTGACCTCGGTGATGCTCACGGCGTCCTACCTCCGCAGCAGCGGCCGGGTGTCGAAGACGCTGGCCAGACGGAAGAGGGTCAGGGCGGCGAGCAGCAGACCGAAGTCGCGCAGCGCCACGTCGTAGAAGTCGCCGAGCGTCAGCAGGTTGAGGATGATTCCGCCGAGCCACGCGGCGACCAGCAGGCTGCCGTACTTCGGCTTGAGCGCCACGACGACGCCAGCGACTATCTCGACGACGCCCACGGCGTACATCGCCTGCTGCGCAGTGCCCGGAACGATGTCGTTGATCCAGGGCGCGAGGTAGACGTCCCAGTCGACGAGAAGATTGAAGAACTTGTCGAGCCCGAAGAGGATCGGTGCCACGGTGAATCCGATCCGGAGCAACGTGAACGCCTGAAAGACCGGATCGTGAAGATCGTCTTGCACGGTGAACTGTCGAACTGCCGCTTTGCGCGTCGGTGTCATGGTCATGACGCGGCCTCCTTCGTCTATCGACAACTATCCCCTTCGATAGAAGCACTCCAAGACTGTTCCGTCAACCCCATGTTGTTTTAGACTTTGTCCGTGGAGCCGGAGGAGTTCGAAGACCAGGTCAGCGGGGTCGCAGCGCTTGATCACCCGATCAGCCAGCGGGCGTTCCGGCTGGTCCGCGAGCGCGGGTGGGTCAGCAGGGACGAGGCCGCCGAAGCCCTGGACGTCGCGCGCTCGGTGGCTGCGTTTCATCTCGACAAGCTGGCCGACGCCGGCCTGCTGGAGGTGAAGTACGAACGCACCTCAGGACGCACCGGGCCGGGCGCTGGTCGGCCGGCCAAGCTGTATGGACGG
>DASUFV010000076.1:0-8845 GCA_036274415.1 Actinomycetes bacterium | reverse complement strand
CGCTGGGCAGGGGCTGGAGTCGGCTGCGAGCCGTTGACTCTGGTCAGACCCCTGCCCGAGCAACCCGGACAGTATGCCCCAAGCGGGGCGTTTGCCGAAATCGCGATGCTCTCGCGAAGCCGACGGTACTGCTGTCAGTTGTTCTGCTGGTACTGCTTGTTGCTGCTTGCTGCTGCGAACCGCCGACTACTTCGTGATCTTGGTGACCCGGCCGGCGCCGACGGTACGACCACCCTCGCGGATGGCGAATCGCAGACCCTCGTCCATGGCGACCGGCTGGATCAGCTCGACCGACATCTCGGTGTTGTCGCCCGGCATGACCATCTCGGTGCCCTCTGGAAGGGTCACCACACCGGTGACGTCCGTGGTGCGGAAGTAAAACTGCGGACGGTAGTTGTTGAAGAACGGCGTGTGCCGGCCACCCTCGTCCTTGGACAGGATGTAGACGTTCGCCTCGAAGTTGGTGTGTGGGGTCGTCGTGCCTGGCTTGACCACCACCTGGCCACGTTCGACGTCTTCGCGCTTGATACCGCGGATGAGCAGACCGACGTTCTCACCGGCTTGACCCTCGTCGAGCAGCTTGCGGAACATCTCGATGCCCGTGACGGTCGTCTTGGTGCTCTCGGGACGGATGCCGACGATCTCGACGTCTTCGTTGACCTTGACGATGCCGCGCTCGATGCGGCCCGTGACGACGGTGCCGCGGCCGGTGATCGTGAAGACGTCCTCGACCGGCATGAGGAACGGCTTGTCGGTCTCGCGCTCTGGCGTCGGGATCGACTCGTCGACGGCGTTCATGAGCTCGACGATCTTCTCGCCCCACTCGGCGTCGCCCTCGAGAGCCTTCAGCGCGGACACCTTGACGATCGGGATGTCGTCGCCGGGGTACTCGTACTCGCTCAGGAGCTCGCGAACCTCCAGCTCGACCAGCTCGAGGATCTCCTCGTCATCGACCATGTCAGCCTTGTTCAGCGCGACGACGATCGATGGGACGCCGACCTGGCGAGCCAGCAGGACGTGCTCCTTGGTCTGCGGCATGGGGCCGTCGGTCGCAGCCACGACCAGGATGGCACCGTCCATCTGCGCAGCACCGGTGATCATGTTCTTGATGTAGTCAGCGTGACCTGGGCAGTCGACGTGCGCGTAATGGCGCGCCTCGGTCTGGTACTCGACGTGAGCGATCGAGATCGTGATCCCGCGCTCGCGCTCCTCAGGAGCCTTGTCGATCATGTCGAACGCCGAGGCTTCGTTGAGGTCGGGGTACTTGTCGTGCAGCACCTTGGTGATCGCCGCGGTCAGAGTCGTCTTACCGTGGTCGATGTGGCCAATGGTGCCGATGTTGACGTGCGGCTTGGTCCGCTCGAACTTGGCCTTCGCCACTGGAGTCCTCCTCTGGACTGTTTCTTACGCCCGTCGGGCGCAGGTCTGGATGGGTGGGTGGGTTGGGTGCTTACTCGCCTCGCGCCTTGGCGATGATCTCGGTAGCGACATTGTTCGGCACCTGGGCGTAGGAGTCGAACTGCATGGAGTAGGACGCGCGGCCCTGCGTCTTGCTCCGCAGGTCACCCACGTACCCGAACATCTCTGACAGCGGGACAGTCGCGTTGACCACGCGGCTTCCAGAGCGCTCGTCCATGGAGAGGATCTGACCGCGACGGGAGTTGAGGTCGCCGATCACATCACCCATGAAGTCCTCAGGGGTGATCACCTCGACGGACATCATCGGCTCGAGCAGCACCGGCTTGGCCTTCTTGGCACCCTCTTTAAAGGCCATCGACCCGGCGATCTTGAAGGCGAGCTCAGAGGAGTCGACGTCGTGGTAGGCGCCGTCGTTGAGGGTCACCTTCACCCCGACCATCGGGTAGCCGGCCAGGACGCCGTACTCCATGGCCTCCTGAGCCCCCGCGTCGACGCTGGGGATGTACTCGCGCGGGATGCGTCCACCGGTGATGTTGTTGACGAACTCGTAGCCGGCCTCGCCACCCTCGCCGAGAGGCTCCAGGGCAATCTGGACCTTGGCGAACTGGCCCGAGCCACCGGTCTGCTTCTTGTGGGTGTAGTCGACCCGGTCGACCACAGCGGTGATCGTTTCGCGGTACGCGACCTGCGGGCGTCCGACGTTGGCGTCGACACGGAACTCGCGCTTCATGCGGTCGACGAGCACCTCGAGGTGCAGCTCGCCCATTCCCGCGATGATGGTCTGACCGGTTTCTTCGTCCGAACGAACCTGGAACGTGGGATCTTCCTCGGCGAGGCGCTGGATCGCGGTGCTGAGCTTTTCCTGGTCCGCCTTGCTCTTTGGCTCGATGGCGACGTGGATGACCGGGGCGGGGAACGTCATCGACTCGAGCACGACGGGCTGCGAGCTGTCGCTGAGCGTGTCACCGGTGGTGGTGTCCTTCAGGCCCATCACCGCGACGATCTGACCGGCCGTTGCTGTGTCGCGCTCTTCGCGCTTGTTCGCGTGCATCTGGAAGATCTTGCCGATCCGCTCCTTGCGGCCCTTGGTGCTGTTGAGCACCTGGCTGCCCGACTCGAGGGTGCCGGAGTAGATGCGGACGTAGGTGAGCTTGCCGAGGTGCGGGTCACTCATGATCTTGAACGCCAGGGCAGCGAACGGCTCGTTCTCGCTGGGCTTGCGCTCGAGCGTCTTGCTCTCGTCGCCCACCTCGAAGCCCTGAATCGCCTCGACGTCGAGCGGGCTGGGCAGGTAGCGCACGACGGCGTCCAGCATCGGCTGCACGCCCTTGTTCTTGAACGCCGAGCCGGCGAGCACAGGAGTCAGCTTGCCGGCGAGCGTGGCGCGACGGATGGCTGCGATCAGCTGCTCCTCGGTGGGCTCGTTGCCCTCGAGGTAGAGCTCCATCATCTCGTCGTCGGACTCCGAGATGGTCTCGATCAGTCGGTCACGCCAGTCGCGCGCAGCTTCGGTGTGCGTCGATGGGATCTCTTCGACGTTGTACATCTCGCCCTTGGCTGCCTCGGGAGGCCACACCAGCGCCTTCATCGAGATCAGGTCGACCAGCCCGCGGAAGTCAGCCTCGGCACCGATCGGAATCTGCAGCACGAGTGGCGTGGCACCGAGCCGGTTCTCGATCATGTCGACGCAACGGTGGAACTCTGCCCCGGTGCGGTCGAGCTTGTTCACAAAGCAGATGCGCGGCACGTTGTAGCGGTCGGCCTGACGCCAGACGGTCTCGCTCTGCGGCTCGACACCGGCGACACCGTCGAAGACCGCGACAGCGCCGTCAAGCACGCGAAGGGAACGCTCGACCTCGACGGTGAAGTCGACGTGACCCGGCGTGTCGATGATGTTGATGACGTGGCCGTCCCACTCGCACGTGGTGGCCGCCGACGTGATCGTGATGCCGCGTTCCTGCTCTTGCGGCATCCAGTCCATCGTCGCCGCGCCCTCGTGGACCTCACCGATCTTGTAGTTGATGCCGGTGTAGAACAGGATCCGCTCGGTCGTCGTGGTCTTGCCGGCGTCGATGTGCGCCATGATGCCGATGTTGCGGACCTTGGCGAGGTCGGTCGCGGTGTCGGTGGACACGGTCGGGGTCTCCGTCGGTGAGCGGGTCGGTGGGTGCGATCAGGGGCGGTGGTCCGCGGCTGGCCGGGGGTGGTGGCCTACCAGCGGTAGTGGGCGAATGCCTTGTTGGACTCGGCCATCTTGTGGGTGTCCTCGCGGCGCTTGACCGAGGCGCCGAGGCCGTTGCTCGCGTCGAGCAGCTCGTTCATGAGGCGCTCGGTCATGGTCTTCTCGCGGCGCTGACGCGCGTACATCACGATCCAGCGGATCGCCAGGGTGGTGCTGCGGCCGGGCTTGACCTCGACCGGCACCTGGTACGTGGCGCCACCGACGCGCCGGCTCCGCACCTCGAGGGTGGGACGGACGTTGTCGAGGGCACGCTTCAGCGTGACGACCGGGTCGCTGCCGGTCTTTGCGCGGCAGCCCTCGAGCGCCCCGTAGACGATGCGCTGCGCGGTCGAGCGCTTGCCGTCGACCAGGATCTTGTTGATTAGCGCTGTGACGATCGGGTTGTTGTAGACCGGGTCGGAGACGACCGGATGCTTGGGGGCTGGGCCTTTGCGCGGCATCAGCTCTTCTCCTTCTTCGCGCCATAACGGCTGCGGGCCTGCCGGCGGTTCTTCACGCCCTGGGTGTCGAGCGCACCACGAATGATCTTGTAGCGGACGCCCGGCAGGTCTTTCACACGACCACCTCGGACCAGCACGATCGAGTGCTCCTGCAGGTTGTGGCCGACGCCCGGAATGTATGCGGTGACCTCGATACCGGAGGTCAGCCGGACACGGGCGACCTTGCGCAGCGCCGAGTTGGGCTTCTTGGGCGTGGTCGTGTAGACGCGGGTGCAGACGCCGCGGCGCTGCGGACTGCCCTTGAGGGCAGGCGTCTTGGTCTTGCCGACCTTGTCCTCGCGGCCCTTGCGGACCAACTGCTGGATCGTGGGCACCTGTGTGTCTTTCCCGTCCGTCGAAGTACTCGGCAACTGCTGGGTCGTACAGAGTTGTGCCGCGCCGACCCCCGCGCTCGGGAGTGTCGCGCTGTCCGCACAGCACAGACACCCGAAGTTAGGGAGTCGGTACGGATCCATGGGCCCCCGATGGCCCCGGCGCCGAGCAGGGAGCTGCTCTGCAAGGGGCATGCGGGCACGCACGGCGGCCTGGTCTGACCCAGGCACAGAGGGGTAGCCTACCCAGAGTGCCTCCGACCGGTCAAAACGGGGTAGACCCGCGGCCGGAGGGGTCAGCGGCCGATGGCGATCGCGAGCACGAAGGCCGCGAGGAACGCCACGACCATGGCGACCACCAGCAGGTTGATCCAGGCGATCCAGCGACTCGCGGTCACCAGGCTCATTCCGGTCCTGGCGCCGCCGCTCGCGTTGATCTCACCCTCGGCGGTCCGGGCGAGCACGAGGGCAGCCACCGCCAAGATCACTGGCAGCAGCGTCCATGACAGGACCGAGCACACCAGTGCGAGCACGGCGGTGCCTGCAGTGGACGGAACGGCTGGTGCCGCAGCTCCCGTACCCGCGGTCCACGGTATGGCCTCGGTCGGCATCGACTGTGACTCATGTGTCTGATGTGGCGCGTGGTACGGCGGCTGTTCGCCTGGCTCTGTCACGTCTCCATCTTGGCGCATACGGGCGCGGGCACTGCTGTGCCGGTGATAGGAAGAGAGAACGCATCGCCAACGGCGTAAGAGGAGGACCTCATGGGGAGCGCCAAGGCCGGATTTCTCACTACTGCGGGTGTCGTGATGGCCACCGCGGCTCTGGTGGCACCGTTGTCACCCGCACAGGCCGCCGGAACCTGGCACATCATTTCGACGGATGCGGTCGAGAACGCGCGCCTTTCTGCAGACGCCATCCAGGCCGTCGACGGCTCGATCAACAACGTCGAGTACCGCAAGGGCGGTGAGGGCAACATCGAGGTCTGCGGATTCCAGCGCACCGAACGGATCTCAGCGTCCCGGCAGGCACGCTGGAGCTCCCCTAGCCGCGTCGGTTCGACGTTGATCCTGCAATTCCGCAACGTCGTCGATGGTGGAAGCGCCTTCTCTCGGTTGCGTCAGGCATATGCCGCCTGCACCCCTGACGACTTCGCCAAGCCAGACCGAGTCACGGTGAAGTACTCGTTCTTGAGGAAGAAGAAGCAGGCGCGCTTGGTATGGGCCCTGTACACCTCTGCGGCCAAGACTGAGATCCAGCGGGCGGAGGGTCTTGCCATCAAACGAGCTGGAGGTGCGCTCATCGTGACGCGATCGATCGTCAAGGACGTTCCGGACACGACATCGCTGAACACTGCAGCCAACTCCGCCCTAACTACCAAGCAGTTCAAGAAGTACAAGGCAGCGGCCTTCTCCTAGAAGCAAAGAAAGAGCCCGGGCATTGGCCCGGGCTCTCTTTCATATGTCGTCGACATTGACCGGCCCCCGATGCAGGTCTTATCGTTCATCGATAGTATCGATCAACGATAAGGGGCGTGATGGCTGCACGATCGGGCGTTCGACTCTCATCCGCGCGCGTGAGCGCTGCGGTTCTGCAGTTCGCCGCCGGCGTCGTTCTCGTAGCTGGGATCTTCTCCGCTGTGGTTGGAGTGGTCATAGCGCCGGCGTACTCGCTCGGTGGCGATGAGGCCCGGGTGGCCGTCGTTGCCACAGGAGACCGTCTGCCCTCAGTGGAGAGCGCTGAGGTCTCTTCCGATTCGTGGTCAGGTGACCTCAGCATCAAGGGTGTTGACCACGACCACGTCTTCTTGTCAGTGCTGCCGATCGCGTTCTTGTCGCTCGCGACGCTGGCCGGGTGCATCGCGGTGTTCGGACTCCTGCGTGACATCGGTTCGGGGAGGCCGTTCACCAACAAGAACGTGACGCGACTGGTCGCTCTCGCGGGTATCGTGCTGGGAGGTTGGCTCGGCTCCAACGCGCTCGAGCATGCGGCTTCAGATCACGTGCTCGCAGGAACTGGCCTCAGTGGAACGGGCCTGGAGCCTCCACCGATCTTCAGCCTCGCGCCGTTCGCTGTCGCCTGCCTGATCCTGGCTGTGGCTGTGGCGTTCGCGCGCGGACGTCAGATCCAAGACGACGTGGCCGGCCTGGTCTGATGCCACCAGACGAGCACCGTGTGGTGTGCCACCTGGACGAGCTCCTCAGTGAGCGCGGCATGACCCTCACCGAACTCGCGGACCGAGTCGGCGTCACTGTGGTGAACCTGTCGGTGATGAAGAACAACCGAGCAAGGGCGATTCGATACTCGACGCTCACGGCTGTGTGCGACGCGCTGCACTGTCAGCCGGGCGACCTGTTCACAGTCAGCCGTCGCCGCCGCTGAGCCCACAGAACGGCCCGGGCTTTCGCCCGGGCCGTTCTGTCTGCGGAGTAGGACGCGCGACTGTCAGCCGCGGTAACCCATGTCGTAGTCCTCCAGCGGGACCGCCTCGCCGGATCCCCCACCGAAGCCGTAGGCGTAGTCGTCGTACCCGACCATCGAGTACATCGCCGCCTTGGCCTCTTCGGTCGGTTCGACCCGAACGTTGCGGTACCGGGACAACCCAGTACCCGCCGGGATGAGCTTTCCGATGATGACGTTCTCCTTCAGGCCGAGCAGCGGGTCGGACTTGGCGTGGATCGCCGCGTCGGTGAGCACCCGCGTGGTCTCCTGGAAGGACGCCGCAGACAACCACGACTCCGTGGCCAGCGATGCCTTCGTGATACCCATCAGCTCGGGGCGCCCGGACGCCGGCGTTCCGCTCTCGGAGACGATCCGACGGTTGTCGGTCTCAAAGCGTGCCCGCTCGACCAGTTCGCCAGGCAGCATGTCGGAGTTACCCGACTCGATGATGGTCACGCGACGCAGCATCTGTCGCACGATCACCTCGATGTGCTTGTCGTGGATCTGCACACCCTGGCTGCGGTACACCTCCTGGACCTGCGCGGTCAGGTATTCCTGCACCTTGCGCGGGCCGAGGATGCGAAGCACCGTCTTCGGGTCGACCGCACCGACAATGAGCTGCTCGCCCACCTCGACGTGGTCTCCCTCGCCGACCAGCAAGCGCGAACGCCGGCTGACCTTGTAGCTGAACTCGTCCGAGCCGTCGTCCGGAGTGACCACGATCTTGCGCTCACGCTCGGACTCTTCGATGCGGACGCGACCGGCCGCTTCGGCGATCGGCGCGTTGCCCTTGGGTGTGCGCGCTTCGAACAGCTCGACCACGCGAGGCAAACCGTGCGTGATGTCCTCACCCGCCACACCACCGGTGTGGAAGGTACGCATCGTCAGCTGGGTGCCGGGTTCACCGATCGACTGTGCGGCGATGATGCCGACGGCCTCACCGACGTCGACCAGCTTGCCGGTGGCCAACGAACGGCCGTAGCAGTAGGCGCAGATGCCCTTCTTGCTCTCGCAGGTGAGAACCGAGCGCACCTTGACCTCGTGGACGCCGGCCTCGACGAGAGCGTCGATCAGGACGTCACCGAGCAGCGTGCCCGCCTTGGCGTCCGGCTGACCCTCGACGTCTTCGGCGAGCGCCCGTGAGTAGATGCTGTTCTCGACCGACTCGACCTTGGCCCACGTGCCATCTGCCGCCTGCGTAGCGATCGGCAGGATCAGGCCGCGATCAGTGCCGCAGTCCTCTTCACGAACGATGACGTCCTGCGAGACGTCGACGAGTCGACGCGTCAGGTAGCCGGAGTCCGCGGTCCGGAGTGCGGTGTCCGCCAGACCCTTTCGGGCACCGTGCGTGGAGATGAAGTACTCCAGCACCGACAAGCCCTCACGGAAGTTGGACTTGATCGGACGCGGGATGATCTCACCCTTCGGGTTGGCGACCAGACCACGCATACCCGCGATCTGACGCACCTGCATCATGTTTCCGCGGGCGCCGGAGTTGACCATCATCCAGATCGGGTTGGCGTCCGAGGAGATGAAGTTCTGCTCCATCTCCTTGGAGACCTCGTTGGTGGCCTGCGTCCAGATCTCGATGAGCTCCTGACGACGCTCGTCGTCGGTGATCAGACCCTTCTCGAACTGGCTCTGCACCTTCTCGGCCTTGGCCTCGTAGGACTCCATGATCGAGCCCTTGCGCGGAGGCGTGACGACGTCCTCGATCGAGATCGTGACACCCGAACGCGTGGCCCAGTGGAAGCCGGTGCTCTTCAGAGCGTCGAGCGTCGCGGCAACCGTCACCTTCGGGTAGCGCTCGGCAAGGTCGTTGACGATGCCCGAGAGCCGCTTCTTGTCGACCCGGTAGTTGACGTACGGGTAGTCAACGGGAAGCGCCTCGTTGAACAGCGCACGACCCAACGTGGTGTCGATCGTGAGCG
>DASUFV010000075.1:0-2639 GCA_036274415.1 Actinomycetes bacterium | reverse complement strand
GTCAGCAATGAACTGACAGGCCACGCATCAAGACGCCGGGCTCGCGCTGCCGGAGTGGGCGGACGCGTCGTACCAGCGCAGCACCCGCAGCGCCCGCAGGGTGTTCCACCGGCTCGGTGTGCCGTCGGGTTCCTCGAACCGGAAATGGACCGCGCCGGGGTGGGTGTTCTCGAGCAGCCAACGCCCGTCTGGTCGGCGCTTTGCGCGGACGTGTTCGATCGCTTCGGCCAGTCGCGGATCCGGCGTGCCCCCACGCCGGGCGAAGTACTCAGTGGCTTTGAGCAGGTCGTAGTGCCAGCGTGGGGGGTAGGAGAACGATGCCCACTCAGGGTTGACCACCTCGCCCGTGCGTAACGACCGGAAGAGGTTGCGCCGGAGCAAGTACTCCTCTCCGTCGTGGCGAGCCCGGCGGGCTTCCTCAGATCCGCCGGTACGGCGCTCCCACCTCAGCAGCGCGTCGATCACGTCCAGGGTGCTTGCGAAGGATCCCGGGGCCGGGCGTGTCTCGGCCCAGCAGTTCCAGCCACCATCGGGCATCTGGTCGGCCACCAGCCGCTGCACCACGGGATCGACGTCGACGCCCAGGTAGGCACCGATCAGGATCGTGCCGGCGTTGATGCAGCAGTCCACCTCGCCGGCGAAGAACGGCAACCCGTCGTATTCCCAGCGGCAGTTGCGGGCCACCAGGTGTGCGGTCTCTTGCATCACCGGACTGTCCGAGGGTGTGCCAAGGTCGCACAGGTCGAGCAGGACCCGGTACGTCGCGGTCCACGGCTGGCCCTCGGCACGCGTAAGGTCGGTAGGTGCCTCGGCGGGTTCCGGGTCGGGCGACGGGAAAGGCGGCGGTGGATCACCGGCAGCCAGAGCCCGCGCAGTGGCCGCTGTGAACTCCGCGGTATCCGGAAAGCAGGCCCCGTTCGCCCACAGGCCGTCAGGAGCCCGGAGCGCCAGCAGCCGAGCTCCCCAGCCCTCGTGCTCAACCCGCGCCCGCTCGGTCGCCACCTCGGTGTACGAGGCGTCGACGAGGTCGCGCAGCACCTGCCAGCGGATCGCCGGATCGCCCTGCAGCAGCCACTGCACAACCGGATCGTCCTCGGACATCGGTGGCGTTCGGGGCTGGTAAGGGCCCTGATCCTCCGTGGGCTCCATTCCCCGAACCCTAATCGGAAGAGCGCACGCAGCTGCCGCCGTCCGATGCACTTCCAAGCCGATGCGCTTGTGCAGCGGCCCTCACCCGAACCGGTGAAGCCGCAGGGCCGAACCCCTCCTAGGCTGCTTCAATCGCCGGGTGAAGGGGCTGCGTCGTTGACCAGGTTGCAGATCCGTACCGCGACCGCGCCGCCGGACGAGTTCACGCGCGCCTTCCCTCACCTCCTCCCGCAGGCTGACCCCGCCTCCACCACTTTGATGGGTGACCTCGTCGACCAGCACGCCCTGCTCGCAGTCCTGGATCGGCTAGACATGTTGGGCATCCGCGTGCTCGAGGTCGTCACGCTCCCCGACGACTGAGGCAAGCATCCGTTCAGGCCGATGCCGGGGCCATAGTCGTCGCGTCGCCGCCACCGCAGCAAGGATTCTGGGTCGGGCCGGAGCGCCTCACCGCATCTGCGATCTGCCGATGAGCGATATGTGCGTGGCGCTACATGCAGAACCAGGTCGCGTTCGGGGCCGGACGGAAGATCAAACCTCACGGAAGACGTCGCGAGGGGGAGCTTGAGAGTGCGTCGGGAGCGAGTCATCAGACCGCAGCCCCACTCAGCACCGCGCAAACCGCGACAGTCGCCGCGACCAAACCAAGGCCTGGGCTCACAAGATGGAATGTAGATGGTGCAGCGGCTTGCCATCCTCGAGTCGACCGGTGTCGCCGCCGAGCACGACGGCGTCGCTCGTTTCTGGTGGTGAGGTGTGGGGGTACGTCGTACCGCCGCCACCGGAAGGTTTCGACACGCGGGACCAACGACACCAGTGGCTCCTTCAAGGACGCTCTGCGCCCCAGGCTCACCCGACCCGGGGGAGGAACCCGTGCTCAGCGGCCCCATATGTTCTCCAGCATGAAGACCAGCGTTGCCAACGCCGTGATCGCGGTGCTGCTGGGCGCATCACTCGTTGCATGCAGCAACGACGACAAGTCGCCTGTATGCACGTCTGCAGACGATCTCAAGACGGCGGTCGCGGACCTCAACAACATCGACTTCACGGCGCCGAACGGGGCCGCCAAGGACCTCAAGGACAACCTCAGGACTGTCCAGAGCGACTGGGAAAAGCTCAAGTCCGATGCGAAGTCCAAGTTCTCGTCTCAGATCGACGCCGTCGACAACGCGTTCGCGTCTCTCAAGACGAGCATCCAGACTGCGGTCGCGGATCCCACTGCAGCGAATCTCGCCGCAATTCGTGCGGCGGCGCCAAGCTTCGAGAGTTCAGTACAGGAACTGGTCAGAGACGTTAAGTCGACCTGCTAGCCGGGCCCGTGGCCCATGTCGCGCGGGCCCGGCAAGGCTCGTTGCCAAAGTTAGCTGCCGGGGCGCGGAAACCTGTCGCTCGGAAATTCGGGGCTACCTCCTGGGGGCCCAGGGCGCTGGTCCCTGTGATCCACTCGTGAGTTCGGAGCCCGGAACCGACTAGTCCGGCTGAACCACCAC
>DASUFV010000074.1:0-3352 GCA_036274415.1 Actinomycetes bacterium | reverse complement strand
GCCGTGCGCGCGTTCCACCCGGACGAGGTACTTGTGCTCCAGGTTGCTCTCAACGCCGCCGACGACATCGGCCAGCACGTCCTTGATCAGCTGCCGGTGTCGCTGCCGTTTGCGACGATCCAGCGCGTCCAGGATTTGCGTTGCCGATACCGACCGCGTGCGGCAAGCGTCAGTCAGCAATGCGACCACGTCGTGCGGGGACCGCATCTCCGCCACGAGGTCGAGCACAGTGTCGGCGGCCGTCGTGATCGGCCACCCCCGATGGATCGTCGCCTTGCCCGGGAGCAGTCGGCTGCGCCGGATCCTCACCCCCGGCACCGACACCTCCTGCCGCTCGTCCGGGATCGAGACCTCGATGAGGTCGCCTCGGACACGTCGCGGCAGGAGGCCCCAGATGAACGCCGCGGTCCAGTGGCTGAGAACGGCACCTTCGCCTGCAGCCAAGAGAGCGGCCCACATGCGAGCCGCGGCCCCAGGGGCCGCGTTCGCGCAGAAGTACACGCCCTCACTCAGTCTTCGGATTCGACCAGCTGCCACCTGCGACCTGAGCTCGTCCGCGTCCACGCCCCAGCTCGCGCTCTGAAACGTTGAGAAGACACCAGCCTGCTGACGCGCGAGCGCGGCCAGACGACCTACCAAGGCCGCCCCTCGGGTGCTGGCATCTGCGCGCATCGGCACAAGGTGCCAGCGAATCCGATGCCGCGACGGACGCCGTCGACTCGCTGTGGACAACAGCGAGTGACTTGGCAGGGTGCATAGGCCCGCTCAAGTCACTCGTTGCGGACAAGGGAGTACGTCAGGCGGACGCCGGCGCGCGCAAGGCCGTGACCACCAGAGCGCGAGCCACGGCTCCGATCTCAACCAACCGCACCTGCTCGATCGTCGAGTGCGCGTACCTGACCTCACCCGGGCCGTAGTGCACACTCGGAATCCCTCCGCCGTTGTACAGCCGCAGGTCGCTCCCGTACGGCGCGCCGGTGTGCGCCGGCCGCTCGCCGCCCACCGCGACGACCGCGTCCTGCAACGTCGGCAGCAGCCAGTGATCGGTCGGGTAAGAGCCGCTCGCGAACTGTCCGCCGCTCCACTCGACACGTACCGGATGATCCTTCAGCCAAGGGTCGGCGGCGGACGCCTCCGCGACTCGCTCCTCCAGTGCCGCGCGAGCCTCGGCAACGTCCTCACCGATTGCCACACCGAACCGGCCCTCGGCGGCCAACCGGTCAGGCACGGTGCTCGACCAGTCACCGGACTCGACGCGTCCCACCGACAAGGGATACGCGATCGGATACTCCTTCATCAGCTCTGACACCGATTCGTTGCGCTCTCGCTCGAGGTCCTGCAGCGCGCGATACACCGGCAGGAACACGTCGAACGCCGAGACACCCTCGTACCGCGTGCTCCCGTGCGTCGACGCACCCTCGACGGTGAGGGTGAACGTCAACGCACCTCCGGTTGCGACGATCACCAACTCACTCGTCGGCTCGGTGATTACGCACGCACGCGCACGATGGCCGCGCTGCAAAGTCGCGAACGCACCCAGCCCGCCGTCTTCTTCACCGCCGACCGAGTGGACGGCGACCGGGCCAGGCAGTTCGACACCGCTGCGCACCAGAGCCTCCACCGCCACCACGTTGGCGACGACGCCAGCCTTCATGTCGCACGCACCGCGTCCAAACATCACGCCATCGGACGTCCGCGCCGTGAACGGGTCGCCCTCCCACAACGCGAGGTCACCAGGTGGCACGACGTCGATGTGCCCCTGAATCGCGATCGCTGCCTCGTCCTTCGGCGAGCCGCCAAGGACGCCGACCAAGCCCCACGCCTCTTCTCGCGGTGCCTCCATGCCCGGAAAATCGGGGTGCGACGTCAGCGCGTCGAGGTCGATCTGCCAATGGTCGACTTCGCAGCCGAGCGCCTCGAGCCGCTCGCCCACCCAGCGTTGCGCGTCCGCCTCTGCCGCAGTGCCGGTGACCGAAGGAATCGCGATCAGCTCAGCGAGCATCTCCGCCCACGCGTCCTGACCGATGTCGTCGACCGCCGCGACTGCTGCGCGTTCGGCGTCCGACAGGTCTTGGCCGGAAGATGCGTTCATGCCAATGGACGCCTCACGCGCGCCACAGCGGCTGGGTCAAGCAGGTCGGTCCGCCGTCGCCTTTCACCGCGACCTCGGTGCCGGCGAACTCGTGCACCTTGACGCCGGCCGCGTCCAGCTTGCTGCGTACCTTGTCGTTGCCGGCTGCCAGCACCACCGCTCCTGGTGCGACCGCGAGGATGTTCGCCCCCTGCGTCAACATCTCGTCTTCGTCCACGGTGATGCGACGGATGCCGCGCTCGTCGAGCAGCTCCAGCAACGCGACCGGCGCGAGCGGCTCGTACACGACGGCAAGGTCGTGGTCGATCGGCGAGATGACGCTCATCAGGTGGAGCACGGCGTCCGGGCCGAGGTAGTGCGGCAGGTCAACGCTGATGACCTGAACGCTGTGCGGCCCGAGCAACGCGCGAAACTGCTGCACCGCGGCCGCGCTGGTGCGGTAGCCACGCCCGACGACGAGCGTTCTGGCGTCGAGCCATACCTTGTCGCCGCCATCACTGAACGCATCACCGGTGAGAGCGCCCAGCACCGGAACACCCAGCCGCTCGAAGTCCGCGCGCATCGCCGCAGGTTCCGGCGACCGAACCGGTTTGCGCATCTGCAGCAGAATCGCGCCGAACGGCGTCATGACGGCGGGGTCGTGCGTGTACACGGCGTCGACCAGCCCGTCGATCGGCTCGCCAACCAGAACGTTCGCGCCTAGACCTTCGAGCAGCTGGACGAACTCCTGATGCTGCGCCGTCAACAGCTCGCGGTCGGGTTCACGCCAGTGCCCATCGGCGACGAACTCCCCGGCCGTCGTCGGCGTGCGGACGAATACGGTGCGCAACGGGGACACCATGTCGGCGGTGCCCCAGCCTTCGCTCGACGTCATTCCGCGACGGTATCCGCACACCAGCGTGCCGTCGAGCGGTGCGCTCCCGGACTGTGGGAGCGTCTCTTGCCTGACCGTTCAGTCAAGCCATAGCGTCGATCCTCTGACTGAGTTTGAGTTGTTTCGAGTTGTGTCGAGTTGAGTTCCGAGCTGAAGGTGGTTGTGGTGGCGCACGAAGTACGCGGAGTGGTGGCCAAGAGCAAAGGCGCACCCGTGACGGTTGAGACGGTTCTGGTCCCTGATCCCGGCCCAGGCGAGGCACTCGTCTCGATTCAGGCGTGCGGCGTCTGCCACACCGACCTGCACTACCGCGAGGGCGGCATCAACGACGACTTCCCCTTTCTGCTCGGACACGAGGCGGCCGGGGTCGTGGACGCCGTCGGCGA
>DASUFV010000073.1:0-4017 GCA_036274415.1 Actinomycetes bacterium | reverse complement strand
AACGTTCCCGCCTGGTCAGCGCGGAACCGGTAGACGAACTTGCGATCCGGCAGGATCGCGTCCTGCGTGACGCCCGCGACGCCGTCCTCGCCGTCCGGGACGTCGAGGCCGTGCCAGTGCATTGAGGTCCCGGCCTTGATGTTGCGGTTGATCAACGTGACCTTGACCAGGTCTCCCTGCTCGGCATACAGCGTTGGTCCTGGCGTCGAGCCGTTCACGGTGTAGGCGCGGATCTCACGTCCGGCCACTGTGGTGCGCTTGTAGGCCGCGGTGAGGGTGTACTGGACGTCGGGGGTCCCTTCGGGGCCCCTGAGCTTGGTCACGCTTCTCGTCGGATCGTTCGAGTGCTTGTGACCGCCACCGAACGCCGCGACGCCCATGTCGTGCACCGGGTACGACTTTGGCATCAAGCTGCTCTTGCATTGCTGCCGCTTCTTGTCATTGCGAATGCCGTCGCACTCGCCCCCTGAGATGGCTCGTGGAGCAATGACGGCAACGATGGCGGTGAGTGCCAGAGCACTCACCGCCATCGAGCTGACCGACAGTCGATGGACCAACTAGGACTTCCTGGACTGGTTGAGCTTCCACATGCCCATGAACGCGTGCGGGACGCCGTCCTGCTCTTCGCTCGGCATGAAGCAAATCAGTAGCACCTTGTCACCAGGTACGTCCACCTTGTGAACCGTGGAGATGCCGGGGGACTCGATCTCAAGGAAGAACCCGCCACGCAAGATCCACTTCGGTTGCTTGTTGGACTGCAGCGCCTTCCGCACGTCCTTGTTGGTCGTGCTCTCCTTCACGTGGTCCGCCTCGGCGAAGTGCACCTCGCGCGAGTTGTTCGTGAAGCGCACCCACGGCCCCTGAATGGGTCCGGACGTGCGGAACATGTTGTCTTTGGTCGTCGTGATCTCGCTGTCGCCCCTCTTCATGTGAGCCGAGCGACGTTCGCCCTTGACCCGGAAGCTGGTGACGTTGTTCGTGTTGCTATCGAGGGCGTAGTACTTCCCCTTGTGCAGCTTGACCTGCCAGCGGCCGTCTCGGCCGGCGCCGCTGTACAGCGTGGTGATCTTGTCGAACTTCTTCATCGCGTCCGCGCTGCCGGTGCCTCCGCCGAAGGCCTTGTTCAGCAGCTTGAAGCTTCTCTCGAGATTCTCGGACTGCACGATCACGATCGAGGAGTTCTTCTTGGCCGTCTTGGTCACCTTGAACTCAGTGACCCCTGGGCGGAAGTGATCTCTGCTGACGACGGTCTTGTTGTCGTTGCTCTTGAGTCGAACGACGAGTGGATCATTGTTCTTGCCCTGAGCCACTCGTTCGGACGCCCCGCTGCTGCCTGCGGTTGCTGGGGCGGTGGCAGCAAGCAAGGACCCGCCGACGACGAGCGCCCCTGCTGCTACTAGGGCTGGTGTCTTGCGCTTGAGGTTCATCAGGCTCCTTCGGGAGAGAGATGTCGTACTTGCGCGCGAATCCGCAGTTGACCTGGTCGTCGCGCCAAATGCCACCGCGTGCCTGTACCCCGAGAGGTCGCACGCTACGCCGGTTGACGTTTGATCAACTGGGAATCGTTAGATTGCCGAAACGCCAGCCACGGTCGAACCACTTTGTGTTGTATGGCGCTGCATGCCGCTGCATTGCATTGCGCCCAGGACAGCGAAAGTTGAGCGGCCCAACTCGGACCGCTCAACATCCGCAACCGCCGAACTGCTGCCCTATTTCACAGCGCATGCCGCGGCGCGCATACGGTGCAACGATGGCGCGATGACCGAGCGCCCCAACCTTCAGCTGTCGACCATCGTTCTCGGGGCTCCCGCGCCGCGGGAACTGGCGAGCTTCTACCAAGAGCTGCTCGGTTGGCCGTTCGGCGCCGAGGAGGACGACTGGGTCA
Organism: Actinomycetes bacterium; assembly: GCA_036274415.1. GTDB lineage: Bacteria > Actinomycetota > Actinomycetes > JAHEKZ01 > JAHEKZ01 > JAHEKZ01. The sequence goes on along the minus strand of DASUFV010000073.1, from coordinate 2,132 downwards.
CGTTGCGGCATCCGGAGTGGCCGATCAGCCTGGCCTTTCAGACCGAGACCGATCATGTCCCGCCTGCCTGGCCCGCCGGTCCTGATGAACAGCAGATGCAACTACACCTCGACATCGAGGCCGACGACCTGGACGCCGCGGTCGCCTACGCCGAGTCGCTGGGCGCGAAGCTAGCCGACTTCCAGCCGCAGGACGACGTGCGCGTGCTGATCGACCCCGTCGGCCATCCGTTCTGTCTGTGGGTGTCTGAGTAGCTCACGCGTTGAATGTCGAACCGCCGGGACGAGATTGGGTGCACTAAGTGGCGTCATAGCACCTGTGAAGTGACGGGAGTTGTCTGACAGGGATGTGACGGGACCGTTCGGACACCTGATGGTTGTGCTCTGGTAGTTGGAGGGCATGGCAGATCGGGTGGTTTCGATGGAAGCGCGACTAGCGGTGGCTGTGTCGGTGATGGTCGATGACGGCACGGTCGATGTGTCGTTGTTGTGTCGGAGATTGAAGATTTCTCGAGATACCTATTACCGGTATCGACGGCGGTTTCTTGAGTCTGGCCTGCCTGGTCTGATGCCGGTGTCGTCGCGTCCTGCGAGTAGTCCGGGACAGACCCCACCGGAGGTCGCGTCGTTGATTGTGGCGTTGCGGCAGGAGCTGCTGGAGAAGGGTTGGGACGCTGGGGCCCGTTCCATCCGATACCGGCTGAAACGTCAAGGTGTTCAGAATGTGCCGACAGCGCGGACGGTGCATCGGGTGCTAGTGCGGGCTGGGCTGGTGAGCCCACAACCGGCGAAGCGGCCACGGTCGTCTTATCGGCGTTTTGAACATCGACAGCCGAACGCGTGCTGGCAGATGGATGGCACCACCTGGATCCTCGCCGACAAGACACCTGCCTGGATTCTGCGGATCACCGATGACCACTCCCGGATGATCATGGCATCACTGGCCTGTGAGGCAGAGAACAACGTCAACGCCTGGACCTGCATGAACACCGCGATCAGCCGACACGGAGCGCCGGCGATGCTGCTGTCCGATGGTGGGCCAGCGTTCGGTCATCGACGCATCGGCGGTGGATTGGGCGTGTTCGAAGCTCGACTGCGAGCTTTAGGAATCAACCCGGTCGTTTCCAGCCCTTTCCACCCGCAGACCTGCGGCAAGAAGGAACGAGACTGGCAGCCTCTGAAGCGGTGGCTCACCGCACAACCAGCCGCCCACGGCCTGATCGAGTTGCAGCGCCTCCTCGACGTCTATGACGCGCTCTTCAACACCGACCGTCCACATCAAGCCCTCCAAGGAGACGTGCCCGCTGAACGCTACGCAGCCAGCCCCAAAGCGACACCGTCAGCCGAACCGATCGCCCCGCCGTGCACCATCACTTACCAAAAGACCGCACCGAACGGAGCTATCCGGCTCGGCAACGGTTATCGGCTCAGCATTGGACGTTCCTGGGCTGGCGTCGAAGTCACCGTCGTCCGCGACAACCTCGACGTGATCGTCCTCCACAAGCAGACACTGATTGCGAATATCCGCATCGACCCCAACCGCCGATACCAAAGCAACGGACGGCCCCACCGCAGATCTCACAACAAACAGATACTGTCCGAACCGTCATGACACACGTGTCCGAACAGTCCCATCACATGACACGCGTCATAGCACCACTTAGTGCACCCAATACCCGTACGTATGAGTGGTTGACCCGGTATCAGTGGTTCCGCAGCGCCTTGACCAGCTCGCCTTTGGTCATCGACGAGCGACCCTCGATGCCAACCTCGCGGGCTTTCTTCTGCAGCTTCTCCTTCGTCCAGTCGTCATACGACCCGGACTTGCCGCCCTTGCGGCCCACGGCCTTGCGTGAGGACGACGCTGCCTCGTTGGCGATACGCGCGGACTTCTCCTTGCTGTTGCCCTCTTCGCGGAGCTTCTCGTAAAGCTCTTTGTCTTTGACTGACGGTCCGGGGCTACGACGCTTCGGCACGGCGACCTCCCTCATCGAAGTGGCCAGGCAGTTCCAACAACCTCGCATACCCGGCACACCTCAGCCGAAACCAGCCGCAGTCGAAACACCGAGTGAGTTTCGAGGGTCTATACACCCTCAGATCTACCGCGTTGTGCGCGGCGGACACGCTACTCCC
>DASUFV010000072.1:0-37199 GCA_036274415.1 Actinomycetes bacterium | reverse complement strand
TACACGCGGACGGACGAGCAAACCCTACCGAAGCGAGTGCCGAGGACGACGCACGGCCACCGACGCGTCGCCCTATTCCCTGATCTGTCCTTCACCTGTCACGACGTATTTCGTGCTGGTCAGCTCGGTCAGCCCCATGGGACCCCTGGCATGCAGCTTCTGGGTGCTGATTCCGATCTCGGCCCCGAAGCCGAACTCCCCGCCGTCGGTGAACCGGGTGGACGCGTTCACCATCACCGCGGCGGCGTCCACCTGCGACACGAACGCCCTGGCCGCCGTCTGGTTCTCGGTGACAATCGCCTCGGTGTGCCCGGTCGACCAGCGCCTGATGTGATCAACAGCGTCGTCGAGTGAGTCGACCACGCCACCGGCGATGTCCAGCGAGTAGTACTCCGCTGCCCAGTCGTCATCGGTCACGTTGGCGAACGTGACACCGCTGGACGCCGCGAACTCGCGCATGCGGGCGTCACCATGGACGGTGACACCGGCGTCCTTCAACGCCGCCAAAGCCTTGGGCAAGAACGCATCGGCTACGTCAGCGTGGACGAGGAACGTCTCGGCGGCGTTGCACACGCTCGTGCGTTGAGTCTTGGAGTTGACGAGCAGTCGTACCGCCTTGTCGATGTCGGCATCTGCATCGATGTACACGTGACAATTGCCGACGCCCGTTTCGATCACTGGAACAGTCGATTCTTCGACGACGGATCTGATCAGGCTCGCCCCACCTCGGGGAATCAACACGTCAACGAGGCCACGCGCGGTCATCAAGTGCTTGGCAGCCTCGTGCGTCGTTCCCGGCACCAGCTGGACCGAGTCGCGGGGCAGGCCGCATGACTCGAGCGCGTCCTGCATCACGGCAACGAGCGCAGTGTTCGACGCGAACGCTGACGACGAGCCGCGCAGCAGCACCGCGTTGCCGGACTTGAGCCCAAGACCAGCAGCGTCAACGGTGACGTTGGGTCGAGCCTCGTAGATGATTCCCACGACTCCAAGCGGCACTCGAAGCTGACGCACTTCTAGCCCGTTCGGCAGCGTGTAACCGCGCACGACTTCGCCCACCGGGTCGGGCAGCTCGGCGACGTCACGCAACGCGTCAGCGATTGCACTGAGTCGCTCCGGTGTCAGCGTGAGCCGGTCGACGAGTCCGGAAGCGGTGCCGGACGCCACGGCGCGGTCGACGTCTTCCCGGTTCTTGGCGACGACCTCGGCGGCGCGCGCGTCGATCGCATCGGCCATCGCCCGGATGGCAGCATCCTTTGTGGCGCGGGTCGCGGGCGCCAACACCGTCGACGCCTGCCGTGCTCGCCGTGCGGCGTCCAGCACGGCATCGCGTTCGCCAGTCGCCACCGGCGCGGCGGCGCTCACGTCATTCGTGCCGCTCATTGCTGTACTCATCTCTCAAGCGTACGGGCCTCGCCCCTGAAGCCCACGAAGCACTCAGAACGGGTGAATGTTGCCGGACGCCAGCCCCGTCGCATCCGGGTCACTGGCACGACGTCCGGGACGGCCGCCCATGCGAGCGTGAAACGCGTCGCGCTCGATGACCTCGAGTCCGACGACCTCCCACGGTGGCAGCGCCGCAATCTCGCTGTAGTCGCCCCAAACCGAGAACGCTCGGGCGGCGATGTCGCGGACATGGTCGCTCTCGTCCCAGTACCGCACCTCTGCCCGATCGGACGCGTAGCGTGCGGACAGCAGGAACTGATGCCGCTCGGCGAGCCGCTCGAGTGCCTCGCGGACCTCTTCAGCGGGCAGTGCCGGGCCGGCAGTCGTGATCACGACGTGCCACATCCGACGCGACGGGGCTTCACCGCCTTCGTCGTCTGACACCACCCTCAGGTCAGGCACCTCGGCTCGCCTCCGCCCCGTCGGGGCCTCGTCCCAGCACTACGAGGTCGTCGCGGTGCACGACCTCACGTTCGTAGGCAGTCCCCAACTGCTCGGCCAGCTCACGAGTCGACCTGCCGAGCAACGGGGGCAGCTCCTTCGCGTCAAAGTTCACCAGTCCGCGAGCGACGGCGTGGCCATTTTGATCAACCAGGTCAACAGGGTCGCCTGCGACAAAAGAGCCGTCGACGCCAGTCACCCCAGCGGGCAGCAGAGACGCGCGCCGCTCGACCACGGCAACAACGGCTCCGGCATCGAGGGTCAGCCGGCCGTGCGGCGTAGCGGCATGCGCCAGCCACAGCAGCCGGGTCGGAATGCGACGACCCGTCGGCGCGAACCAGGTGCCGACGTCGTCACCTGCCAGCGCCCGCTTCGTTGCATCAGCGTGGGCCAGCACGACCGGAATGCCCGCACCTGTTGCGATTCGCGCCGCGGCGACCTTGGTGACCATTCCGCCGGTCCCCACCTGGGAGCCTTGACGTCCCAGATCGACCGCGTCGAGCTGCGATGGCTCAGTTACCTCTGCGATGCGGCTGGCGCCTTTACGTGAGGGCGGGGCGTCGTACAGGGCGTCGACGTCGGACAACATGACGAAAAGATCGGCATGGACCAGGTGCGCCACAAGGGCAGCGAGCCGATCGTTGTCACCGAAGCGGATCTCGTCGGTGGCGACGGTGTCGTTCTCGTTGACGATCGGGAGCGCATCCATCTCGAGCAACCGGTAGAGAGTCCGCTGAGCGTTGCGGTAGTGCGAGCGCCTGATGACGTCCTCAGCCGTCATCAGCACCTGTCCTACGGTCACCCCATGCGCGGCGAACGCCTCGGTGTAGCGGTGCATGAGCAACCCCTGGCCAACACTTGCCGCGGCTTGCTGCGTCGCCAGGTCACGGGGGCGACGGCGCAGCCGAAGCGGTTCGAGCCCGGCCGCGATGGCACCAGACGTCACCAGGACGACTTCGACGCCGGACGCCCTGCGCTCGGCCAGTGCATCCACCAGGCGCTTGACCTTTGCCTCGTCGATGCCGCCGCTGTCGGTCGTGAGCGACGTGGACCCCACCTTGACGACGATGCGCTTGGCCTGGCCCACCGAGGCGGAACGAGACGTCGGCGCCTTCCTCGACGGCGTCACTGCTCACGCTCCCACGCCTCGACCCGACGGTCTGTGCCACGCGGACTTCTCAACTGCTCGGCGCCCGCATCGACGTGAGGTGCGAAGTCGAACACGACGCCGTCCTCGTCACTCCCGATGACCACCTCTGCGCCCGGTTGTGCGCCGAGCTCGAGCAACTGCTCCTCGACGCCCAAGCGAGCGAGGCGGTCAGCTAGATAGCCCACGGCTTCATCGTTGCTGAAGTCGGTCTGCCGGACCCAGCGTTCGGGTTTCGTTCCACGGACGCGGAACCGACCGTCCTCGACCTCGACGGTGAATCCCTTCTCGTCGACGGGGGTCGGTCGTAGCACGATGCGGGTCGCTTCCGGCTCGGGCGCTGCGGCGCGGTGGCTCGCGACGATGTCGGCCAGAGCGAAGCACAGCTCACGCAGGCCCTCGTGGCTCACCGCTGAGATCTCGAAGATGGGCCAGCCGCGTGATTCCAGGTCGGGGCGGACCATTTCGGCCAGTTCCCGCGCTTCGGGGACGTCCATCTTGTTCAGGGCGATCACCCGAGGCCGATCGCTGAGCCCCCCGTGTGCAGCCAGTTCGTCTTCGAGCACCTGCAGATCGGTCACCGGGTCACGGTTGGGCTCGAGCGTGGCGCAGTCGAGTACGTGCACCAGCACGGCACAACGCTCGATGTGGCGTAGGAACTCATGCCCCAGGCCCTTGCCCTCACTCGCGCCGGGAATGAGCCCTGGAACGTCGGCGATGGTGAAGCGCACCGACCCGGCTTCGACCACTCCGAGGTTCGGAATCAGCGTGGTGAAGGGGTAATCGGCGATCTTCGGCCGCGCTGCGGATACCGCCGCGACGATGCTCGACTTGCCGGCACTCGGGAACCCCACGAGACCGACATCCGCGACCGACTTCAGCTCGAGCACGATGTCGGCCTCGACGCCGGGCTCGCCGAGCAACGCAAAGCCGGGTGCCTTGCGCCGTGGTGACGCGAGCGCTGCGTTTCCCAAACCGCCAGCTCCGCCGGGAGCGATGACCCAGCGCGTCCCCTCGCCGACCAAGTCGACGATGACGTCGCCATCTGGAGTCGTGACCACCGTTCCGTCCGGCACCGGCAACACGAGGTCTTCACCGTCTGAACCGTTGCGGTGTCCACCCATGCCTGGCTTACCGTGACCGGCCTTGCGATGAGGGCTGTGGTGGTAGTCGAGCAACGTCGTCACGTTGCGATCGACGACGAGGACGACGTCACCGCCCCGCCCGCCGTTGCCACCGTCGGGACCGCCGAACGGCTTGAACTTCTCACGATGGATCGAGGCGCAGCCATTGCCTCCGCGTCCACCCGCGACGTGAAGCGCGACACGGTCGACGAACGTCGCACCCATGTCGACCTGCCTCTCCTACCTAGCGAACACACGAACCGAACACACGAACGGCCTCACCCGAGAACGGGCGAGGCCGAAGTCGTGGCAGCTGCTCGTGGCCGCTCTGGCTGAGTCGAGTACTACTCCGCTGGGACGATGTTGACGACCCGGCGTCCGCGACGCGTGCCGAACTCGACCGCTCCGGCAGACAGCGCGAACAGCGTGTCGTCGCCGCCGCGCCCGACGTTGCGGCCCGGGTGGAAGTGCGTGCCGCGCTGACGAACGATGATCTCGCCCGCGTTCACGACCTCGCCGCCGAAGCGCTTCACGCCGAGTCGCTGGGCGTTGGAGTCACGGCCGTTGCGCGTTGAGGACGCGCCCTTCTTGTGTGCCATGGTCGTCTCTCACTTCCCCGCAGCGATGTCGGTGATCTTGACCTCGGTGTACTTCTGGCGGTGTCCCTGGCGCTTGCGGTAACCGGTCTTGTTCTTGAACTTCATGATCGTGATCTTGGGGCCCTTGGTGGTGCCAACCACCTCGGCGCTCACCGTGACGCCCGCCAGGGCCTTCGCGTCGCTCGTGACCTTGTCGCCGTCCACGACCAGCACAGCTGGAAGCGTGAGCGTGCTGCCTGGTTCCCCGTCGACCGAGTCGATCCGGACGACGTCGCCGACAGCGACCTTCTCCTGACGGCCGCCGGCGCGGACAATCGCGTACACCGCGGTCTCCTCACGTCACCACCAGGCGGCAGCGACCCATTCGTGCGAGGTCAACCTCGCGTTGGTCAATGATCTGCGCGGTTCGAAGGGGGCCTCAGGCGTGATCCACCGCTCCAGCGCGCCGAGGCACCAGGGTACGGAGTGCCCCGCTCACCGGTCAAACCAGGGTCTCCTCAGGCTCGGGCCCTTCCTCAGCGGGCTCAGAATGCGCCCCGACGGTCGCGACGGCCACCTTCGCCAGGGCCTCGCGGGCAGCTGCCTCGCGTGCTGCGACCTCTGGATCGATCTCCGGAGCCGCCGCCTTTCTGCCGCGTCGCCGCTGCCCACGATCGTCGCTGCGCTTGCCGTCGGCCGCCTTCTTGGCTTCGACCGGCTCGAGCGAGATGTGCCGACCGCGTCCGCCGCAGTGCTCGCACGGGGTCGAGAACGCTTCCAGGAGGCCCTGGCCCACCCGCTTGCGCGTCATCTGGACGAGACCGAGCGAGGTCACTTCGGCCACCTGGTGCTTGGTGCGGTCGCGTCCCAGGCACTCGACGAGACGCCGGAGCACCAGCTCACGGTTGCTCTCGAGCACCATGTCGATGAAGTCGATCACGATGATGCCGCCGACGTCGCGCAGTCGAAGCTGGCGCACGATCTCTTCGGCCGCCTCGAGGTTGTTCTTGGTGACGGTCTCTTCGAGGTTGCCGCCGGAGCCGGTGAACTTGCCGGTGTTGACGTCAACAACCACCATCGCTTCGGTGCTGTCGATGATCAGATAGCCACCACTGGGCAACCACACCTTGCGGTCGAGCGCCTTGGTGAGCTGCTCATCGATCCGACGAGCGGCGAAGACGTCCTCGGTGCCCGTCCACTTGCTGAGGCGCTCGGTGAGGTCGGGCGCGACCTGTGACACATACGCCTCGATCGTTTCCCACGCCTCGTCGCCTTCGACGACCAACGACGAGAAGTCTTCGTTGAAGACGTCGCGGATCACTCGGATCGTCAGATCCGGCTCTTCATACAGCTGGGCAGGTGCGTTGGCGGTCTCCGCCGCCTTGCTGATCGTCTCCCATTGTGCGGTCAATCGGTCGACGTCCCGCTGCAGCTCTTCAGCGCTCGCGCCTTCGGCGGCCGTTCGCACGATGACGCCGGCGTCGTCCGGGACGATCTTCTTGAGGATCGACTTCAGGCGCGATCGCTCGGTGTCGGGCAGCTTGCGACTGATCCCTGTCATCGAGCCGTCGGGGACGAAGACCAGGTAGCGACCTGGCAGCGACACCTGCGCGGTGAGCCGGGCGCCCTTGTGACCGATCGGGTCCTTGGTGACCTGCACGAGCACCGAGCCGCCCGACTTCATGGCGTGCTCGATCCGGCGCGGCTGACCGTCGAGACCTGCGGCGTCCCAGTTGACTTCACCGGCGTACAGCACGGCGTTGCGACCGCGTCCCACGTCGACGAATGCGGCCTCCATGCTCGGAAGGACGTTCTGCACCTTGCCGAGGTAGACATTGCCGACCATCGTGGTCGCCGACCTCTGCGCGACGTAGTGCTCGACGAGGACGTCGTCCTCGAGCACGGCGATCTGGGTGCGGTCGCCCCTCTGCCGCACGACCATGACTCGGTCGACGGCTTCGCGGCGGGCCAGGAACTCGGACTCGGTCAGGATTGGCGGACGACGCCGGCCTTGCTCGCGACCTTCCCGGCGGCGCTGTTTCTTGGCCTCGAGGCGCGTCGATCCTTTGAAGCCGGAGATCTCGTCGGACGCCTTGCGCGGCTCGCGCACGTGCACGACGGTGCGCTCCGGATCGTCCGAGCTCTCGCCGTCACCACCGGTGCCCCTGCGACGGCGTCGGCGGCGTCGGCGTGAGGACGGGCCTTCGGTCTCCGACTCTTCACCGGATGCGGCGTCACTGTCGTCGGAGTCGGTCGCGTCGTCTGAGCCCTCGGCGGCTGCCGTCGACTTCTTGCTGCGGCCACGTCCACCCCTGCGACGACGACGGCGCGTGCCGCTGTCATCGTCGGCTGCTCCGTCGCCGGACTCGGCCGAGCCGGAATCCTCCGCGTCCGGGTCTTTCGCACCGGCGTCCTTGGCGGTCGCGCCTTTGGTCGCAGCCTTCTTTGCGGTCTTCTTGGCGGCCGACTTCGCGGCTTTCTTCGTGGTCTTCTTGGCAGTTCCCGAGGACTCGCCAGCAGACTCGCTGCTTGCTGGCGGCACGTCAGGAGCCTGAAAGAGCGGCGCTGGGGACGGCGCGGCCTTCTTGCTGCTCGACGCAGTCGTCGACTCCGCCGCGCTTGCCTCGTCGGCCTTGCCGCCTGCCTTGGTGGTGGCCGACTTCTTCGCGGTCTTCTTCGCAGCGGTTTTCTTGGTGCTCTTCTTGGTCGCCTTCTGCGCTGGTGGTGCACCACTCGCGTCAGCCGAGCTGGTGTCAGCCGCAGCGTCGGTTCCGGATGCGGCCGAGGCGCTGGGCGGGCCGGCGGGTCGGGCGGCTGCGCGGCGCCTGGTGCGTGGTGCGGCTGAGGTTGATTCGGTCGTGGTCGTATCTGTGGTGGGCTCGTTGTCGAGCATCCGGGTTGCTCCCGTCACCCTGTGCCGCTGGACGGCCCAGGCAAAGTCTTCGGCCCCAGTGGGGCAGTCGGTCGGGCGTCACCGCGGCTGCGGATCGGCCTCGACGGCGCCGGCAACGCTGGCGCGATCGGCGGCCAAAGGATCAGCCACCTGACCGCTTTCCTGGTCGAGGGGACCTTGCGCCAGCCGAGTCACCAGAGGCGGGACCGGCGGCGTCAGGCCCGCAACCTGTCGCAGGGCGGTGAGGACGTCGTCGGGTCGCACGGCGGGTGTGGCATGCCGTACCACCATCCGAAGTATCGCACAGGGGGTGCCCGACCCCGTCTGGCCAGGCTCAGCGGCGAGTCGAACGATCGGCCCCCTGGCGTCGAATCTGCGAGGCCCAGACTTCATCATCCGCTCCACCTCCACGGCTGGCTGGGCCAGCAGGGCCTGGGCCGCCGACGACACTTCGGGCAAAGGGAGCTCGGGGAGTTCGATCAACCACTCGGACCCCTCGAGCCGGTCGGCGAGGGCACCCGGCCCGGCCTCCACGACCTCCACCACGTCGAGGCCGGCCGGGAGGGCCGCGTCCAGCGCGGCACGCACCCGCTCCGGATCGAGCCTTTCGGTGACCGAGATCTCGAGGTACTCGGCCTCGCTGGCTGCGCCCATTGCGGCGGCGCCTGCGTAGCTGATCTTGGGGTGCGGCGTGAATCCGGCGCTGTACGCCATCGGGACGCTCGCCCGTCGGAGCGCCCGCTCGAGCGCACGCTGGATGTCGCGATGGCTGGTGAAGCGCAACCTGCCCCTCTTCGCGTACCGCACCCGGAGTTTCTGCACCGGCGGCGCCACGTCGCGCTGAGGTGGTTGGCGGGCCATCAGGCGCGCAGTTTGTCGGCCGACGCACCGACAGCGGTGAGCGGCAACAAGGTCTTGCCGGTGGGCCCGATCTCGATGTCGGTGCCCATCTGCGGACACACCCCACAGTCGAAGCACGGCGTCCACCGGCAGTCGTCGACCTCAACCTCGCTGAGCGCGTCCTGCCAGTCCTGCCACAGCCAGTCCTTGTCGAGACCGGAGTCGAGATGGTCCCAGGGCAGCACCTCTGAGAAGTCGCGTTCGCGGGTCGTGTACCAATCGACGTCGACCGGTTCGTCGGCGAGTGCGGCGTCCGCACAACGCATCCACCGCTCGAAGCTGAAGTGCTCGCTCCACCCGTCGAAGCGACCGCCGTCGCGCCACACCGCCTCGATCACGCGTCCTACCCGCCGGTCGCCCCGCGAGAGCAATCCTTCGACGATGCCGGGCTTGCCGTCGTGGTACCGGAATCCGATCGCCTTGGCGTAGTCCTTGTCGTCCCTGATCGCGTTGCGTAGCTTGAGGAGGCGAGCGTCAGTGGTTTCGTGGTCGAGCTGGGCGGCCCACTGGAACGGCGTGTGCGGCTTGGGCACGAAACCACCGATCGAGACCGTGCACCTGATGTCGCGGCGACCTGACACCTCGCGACCGGTCTTGATGACCTCGCGGGCGAGTGCGGCGATCTGAAGCACGTCATCATCGGTCTCGGTTGGCAGCCCGCACATGAAATAGAGCTTCACTTGGCGCCAGCCGCTGCCGTATGCGGTGGCGACGGTGCGAATGAGGTCCTCTTCGGTGACCATCTTGTTGATCACCTTGCGAATGCGTTCGCTGCCGCCCTCTGGGGCGAATGTGAGACCCGACCTGCGGCCGTTGCGGCTGAGCTCGTTCGCCAGATCGATGTTGAACGCGTCCACGCGGGTGCTGGGTAGTGACAGCGAGGTGTTGGTTCCCTCGTAGCGATCGGCGAGTCCCTTGGCGACGTCCTTGATCTCTGAGTGGTCAGCACTAGACAGCGACAGCAGACCGACCTCCTCGAAGCCGGTCGCCTGCAGCGACTGCTCGACCATCTCACCGATGCCAGTGATGCTGCGTTCGCGAACCGGCCGGGTGATCATGCCGGCCTGGCAGAAGCGACAGCCGCGCGTGCAACCGCGGAAGATCTCGACGCTCGCCCGCTCGTGAACGCTCTCGGCCAAGGGGACGAGCGGCTTCTTCGGGTACGGCCACGCGTCGAGGTCGGTGACGGTGTGCTTGCTGACCCGCCACGGAACGCCGGGGCGGTTGGGCACAACGCGCTTGATCCGTCCGTCCGGCAGGTACTCGACGTCGTAGAAGCCCGGGACGTACACGCCTCCGGTCTGAGCGAGGCGCAGCAGCAGCTGGTCGCGTCCGCCTGGTGACCCCTCGGCTTTGAAGTCGCGAATGATGGCGCTGATCTCGAGCGCGACCTGTTCACCGTCGCCGAGCACCGCGGCATCGATGAAGTCGGCGATCGGCTCAGGGTTGAATGCGGCATGTCCACCGGCCACGACGATCGGGTGAGTGTCGTCACGATCGGCCGCATGCAGCGGGATTCCGGAGAGATCGAGGGCGGTCAGCAGGTTCGTGTAGCCGAGCTCGGTGGCGAACGAGAGGCCGAACACATCGAACGCGGCAACCGGGCGATGCGCGTCGACGGTGAACTGCGGCACTCCGTGCTGCCGCATGAGGTGCTCGAGATCAGGCCAGACCGAGTACGTGCGCTCAGCCAGAACGTCCGGCTGCTCGTTGAGCACCTCGTAAAGGATCTGGACGCCTTGGTTGGGCACGCCGATCTCGTAGGCGTCCGGATACATCAACGCCCATCGGACCGTTGCGGCGTCCCACGGTTTGTTGACCGCGTTCAACTCACCGCCGACGTACTGGATCGGCTTGTTGACCTTGGGGAGCAGGGCCTCGAGCCGGGGGAACACCGACTCGACCGTGGCCGCCGACATCGAAAACCTCCGGGGAAGGGAACCGCTCCAGCCTACTTCCCGCCGAGTGCACACCCAGTTGACGGATTAGACCACCGAGTGCACGGGTGGGGCTGCACTCGACGCCGCCCGGCGTCCACCATGTGTGCACTCGGCGGGATCTGGCGTCCACCAGGTGTGCACTCGGCGGGGGGTTAGCGGACGGACCGGCGTAGGTGCACGTTCTCGAGCAGCCCGATCGCCATCCAGTTGGCGAACATGCTGGTGCCGCCGTAGGACACGAAAGGCAGCGGGACGCCGGTGACCGGCATGATCCCCACGGCCATTCCGATGTTCTGGAACATCTGGAACGTGAACCAGCACACGATCCCGGTCGCCATCAGCGTGCCGAACAGATCCTCTGCGCGCATCGCGATACGCATCGCACGCCACAGCAGGACGCCGAACAGGACGACCAGACCAGCGCTGCCGACAAATCCCAGCTCTTCGCCGACCACGGTGAAGATGAAGTCGGTCTGCTGCTCGGGAACGAAGCCGCCTCCGGTTTGCGTTCCTTGGAAGATCCCCAGCCCGAAGATTCGGCCAGATCCGATCGTGATGAACGCCTGGTTCGTGTTGTAGCCGACACCCTGCGGATCCAGCTCAGGGTTGGTGAACGCGAGCAAGCGGTCGATCTGGTACTGGTCGAGCACTCCGACCTGGATCGCGATGAATGCGCCGATGGCGCCGAGCGCCAGCAACGCAACCAGCCACGACAGTCGAGTTCCTGCGACGGCGAGGATGCCGAGCACGATCATGCCCATCACCACGGCGGTGCCGAGGTCGGGCTGGAGCATCACGAGACCCAGCGGGACAGCAGCAATCAGCAAAGCGAACGCCACGTCGTTCAGCTGCGGTTCGGTCTCCCCATCTCTTCGTTCTGCCAAGAGCATGGCGAGGCCAACGCAGAGGGCCACCTTCATGAACTCCGATGGCTGGATCGAGAAACCGCCAGGCAGTTGGATCCAGGCCTGCGCTCCGTTCAGTTCGGTGCCGACGACGAGTACGGCGACCAATCCGATGAGCGACGCCACGTAGACGAACGGGGCATAGGCGCGCAGCGTCCGATAGTCGAACATCATCGTGACGAAGCCGAGCGCCAGGCCGATGACCAGGTTCAGCAGGTGACGCTTGAGGAATGCCTGGGGGTCGCCGTCGGGGGGCACGATCCGCGTTGCCGAGTAGACGAACACAGCACCGGCGAGGCTGAGACCCAAAGCTGCGAGGAACAGCACCCAGTCGAAGCGTCGCAGCAGCGAGTCGCGTCCCGTTGCGCGCGACACCAACGAACGCCGACGTCGCGGCGGCGCGATGGTTTGCGGGTAGCCGAGGGTCATGGACTGCCCCGCGGACGCCGTCGGTTCTGCTTCTTCGGATTCTTGTTGTCGGCGGGAACGACCGGGATCCCGGTTTGCTTCGACCCGGGCAGCCCATCGTCCTTGGGGATCTCGATCGTGCCGTCCGGGTTGATGGTCGGCAGTTCCTCGACGGGACGTCCATGCGGCAGGACGGCCCGCTTCGGGTCAACCGTCATGCCTTCGATGCCGAACAGCGCGCGGTAGATCTCGTTGACGCTGGGAGCGGAGGTGCCCGAGCCGGTGCCGCCCTCGGGCACCGTCATCACGACGACGTACTTGGGGTTGTTCGCCGGTGCATATGAGGCGTACCAGGAAGTGGTCGGCTCATTGTCGCCAACCTGACCAGTACCAGTCTTAGCCGCGACTGGGATCTCGGTCAGTGGGAAGTCGGCGTAACGGTAGGACGCCGATCCCTGCACAGGCACGTTCGCCAAGGCGCTCCGGATGTAGGCCAGGGTCTCCTGCGACGCCCCGACCTTGCCCTGCGCCTTAGGTGCGAACTTCTTGACCACCTTGCCGTCCGGGGTCATCACGGCTTTGGCCACCCGCGGCTTGTACAAGGTGCCCCCATTGGCGATCGCCGCGTACGCGCGTGCCACCTGCAGTGGTGTCGCGAGCACGTCTCCTTGACCGATCGCCGCCTGGATCGCATCTCCAGGACGCATCTGATATCCGTCGACGCACAACTCGGCGTTGAGCTGACGCAGGTAGTCGCTGGCCAGCTCCTGGGGTGATGCCTCCTTCTCGAAGTTGCAGTAGGTGTCCTTGTTGGCCTCCCAGTACTCCTGACGCCACTCGCGATCCGGGACGCGTCCATCGGCCTCGCCGGGAAGGTCGATGCCCGTCTTCTTCCCGTAGCCGAAACTGGACGCGGTGTTGAAGAGGTACTCGGGAGCGTTCGGCCCGGCGTCGAGCCCACCCTCGTTCACGTACATGTCATAGGCGAGCTTGAAGAAGACGGTGTTACACGACACCTCGATCGCACGACCGACCGTCATCATCTCGTTCATGCCCGCTTCGAAATTCGTGAAGACCTGAGTCGAGCCGGGTGGCGTGAAGCTCTCCGCGCACTCGTACAGCCCGTTGAGTGCGAAACCGGCGGCGGCAGCTGCCGACGCGGTCACGACCTTGAAGGTTGAAGCCGGCGCGTACTCACCTGAGATCGCGCGGTTGAGGAACGGATAGTTCGACTTGTCATTAGTGAGCTGCCGGTACTGCTTGTTGCTGACACCGCCCACCCAGATGGACGGGTCGTAGTCGGGATAGCTCGCCATCGCGACGACCCGACCGGTGTCGACCTCCATGACGACCGCCGCGCCGGTGTCAGCGGGATACGAGCGCTCGGTACCGTTGGCGCCCGGCTGGTGGGCGCGCTCGATGGCCGCCTTCAACTGGTCCTCGACGACCTTCTGCACGTGGGCGTCGATGCTCGTGACCAGGTGGTTTCCGGGCTGGGCCCGGCGTTCAGCGACCGTGCCCGTCACATTTCCGGCCGAGTCGACCGCCAGCTTCTTGATGCCTGGACGCCCCCGGAGGTAGTCGTCATAGACCTGCTCGAGACCGGCCTTTCCCACGATGTCGAAGTTCGTGTACGTGCTGCCCCGGCGTCCCTCTGCTTGCTCAGCCGCCTCGAGCTCTTCTGCACTGATCGGGCCGACGTAACCGAGCACCTGTGCAGCGCGCGCACCATACGGCTGGGGGTAGTCACGAATGCCCGTCATGTCTGCGGTGACGCCGGGGAACTCTTCGCTGCGCTCCATCACTTCGAGTGCAGTGTCGGTGGGCACGTCTTCGGCTACCGGGATCGGTTGGTAAGGAGACCCGTTCCAACAGACCGGAGGCTTTGCGGCATCGGGTGCGCCACAGAGCGTCAACTGCCGCTCGAGCTGACTCTGCTTGATGCCAAGAACGGTCGCGAGCTTGCGAACGACCTTCTCTCCGTCATCCGGCAGATCGAGCAGCACTGAGCGGTCGACCGAGACGACCAACGACGTGCGGTTCTGCACCAGAGGGCGGCCTCGGTCGTCGAGGATTGCACCCCGTACTGCCGGGGTGACCACCTCGCGAATCCGGTTCTCCGAAGCCTCGGCCGCGTACTCATGCCCGGCCACGACCTGCATGTACCAGAGGCGCCCTACGAGCGCAGCGAGCAACGACAGGACCAACACCTGGAGCACCACGAGGCGCGTCCGCGAACGGTTGGTCACCTTGTCTCCTCAGCGCAATGCACGCTGTTCTACGGCTCTCGGCCTCTACGGCTGGTCGGCTACTCAGGTGGCGCCCCTGCCGATCGACGGCGGTGCATGGTCTCGCGTTCCGCGTCAACGTCGTGATGCCGGTCACAACCGTCCGCTAAGGCATCGCGGAGTTGATCGCGGTCCGTCGAGTGAGTGCCATGACGCCGGGAATCACGAAGGGAGCCAACAACAGATCGTACAGAACCGTCGACACGGTTGCGGACACGACGATGGACGCCTCGATGCGCTCGTCACCGAACAGGAGGCCGAGACCGGCGAACAGCAGGACCGACACCGCCGACAGCCCCGCAACAGCTGCCATCACCACCCACACTGAGCGCCGCACGTCCAGCTGCACCTGGCCGGCGAGGTATCCCACGACGCAGAACACCAGGGCCCAGCGTCCGACCTCCGTCGCTGTCGGCGGCATGAGGTCGACCAGCAGACCCGCGCCGAACCCGATGGACGCCGCAGCGGTCGGCCCCACCACCAGCGCGATCCCGATCACGACCAGGAGCACCAGGTCGGGGCCCGCTCCAGGCAGGGGCAGGCGGTTGACGACCGTGACCTGCAGCACGGCAGCGGTCAACACCAGCGCGACACAGAGCAGCACACGACTGGCGGACACGACCTCAACCTCAGGGTGAGGGTGACGCGCCGGGTGTGGCGCTGGGGCTGGCCGACGTGGACGGACTGGTGGTCGGGGTCGGCGACGGGCTGGGAGTCGGCTGAACGAGGGGCTGCCGCCGAGCGTGTCGCGGAGCCTCGATCACGATTCCGACAACGTTCAGAGCGGTGAGGTTGGCGAACGGTTCGACGACCGCCTGTCGCGACAGCGCACCAGGAGTCGCGATCACTTCAGTGACGTCACCGATCGGGACACCCGGGACGAACGGTCGATTGTTCTTGCTCCCCGTTGTGAAGATGTCGTCGCCCTCACTGATCGCGGCCTGACCGCTGTACAGCTCGAGCGTCAGTGGCTCAGCACCGTTGCCATGCAGGATGCCCATCTCTTGTGAGGACGCGACCCGAGCACCGACGGAGAACTCGGGATCACTGAGCAACAGAACAGTCGCCGTGGTCGGCCCAGCGGCGACCACACGACCGACTAGCCCGTCACCGTTGAGCACAGTCATGTCGCGTTGGATGCCATCGCGTGTTCCGGCGTCTACCGTCACTGATCTTGCATAACCGACCTCAGCCGATACTCCAATCACCTGTGCCGGCACGATCTCGTAGTTCCCGAGCGACGGAATCCCGAGCAGCTTGTCGAGCTCTTCGACACGAGCGCGATCGAGATCGGTGGTCAACAGTTGGCGACGCAGCTCGGCGTTCTCAGCTTCGAGCTGGTCGATGGTCTCGGCGTTGGAGTTGATCGATGTCAGCCCGTCGATGAAGTCCGACACCGGGTTGACGACCGCACCGGCTGCCCGCTCGATGGGTCCGAGCACGGAGGACGCGGACTCGCGCAGGCGGTCCATCACCGAGCCTTCCCCGCCCCGCGCGTCCAGCGTGATGAAGGTGAACGCGGTCAGCAGCAGCACCGCTAACACGATGCGCGTCCGCCGGGTGTCCCTCATCGAACCGGCACCCTACGCGACGCTCGTTCGACCGTGCCGCGTCCAACCCCCTGATGCAGATTCCAAACGAGGGGACGCCGACGAGAGTCCACGTTTCGGCGATGTGGCCGGAGGGGTGGGTGGGTGGCTAGCGACGTGGTTCGGAGATGAGGACCTGCTGCAGCGCCTCGAACTCCTCGACGCACTTGCCCGAACCCATGGCCACCGAGTCGAGGGGGTTGTCGGCGATCAGGATGGGCATGCCGGTCTCGTGCTTGAGCCGCTCGTCCAGACCCTTCAGCAGCGCACCACCACCGGTCAGCACGATGCCGCGGTCCATCACGTCGCCGGACAGTTCCGGCGGGCACTTGTCGAGTGTGGTCTTGACCGCGTCGACGATCTGGTTGACCGGCTCTTCGAGCGCCTTTCGGATCTCTTCGGCCGACACGACGATCGTCTTCGGAAGACCAGACACGAGGTCGCGACCGCGAATCTCGGCGTGCGGCTCGTCCGGAATCGGGAACGCCGAGCCGATCGCCATCTTGATTTCCTCAGCAGTGCGCTCACCCAAGAGGAGCGAGTACTCCTTCTTGACGTACTGAATGATCGCGTTGTCGAGCTCGTCACCGCCGATGCGGATGCTCTGCGCGGTCACGATGCCGCCGAGCGAGATGACAGCAACTTCAGTCGTGCCACCGCCGATGTCGACGACCATGTTTCCGGTCGGCTCGTGTACCGGAAGGCCGGAGCCGATCGCAGCAGCCATCGGCTCTTCGATGATGTACACCTTGCGGGCACCCGCCGCGTAGCCAGCGTCCTTGACTGCCCGCTGCTCGACGCCGGTGATTCCGCTCGGCACGCACACGACGATTCGCGGCTTGGCCAAGTGGCGGCGACGGTGCACCTTCTGGATGAAGTACCGGAGCATGCGCTCGGTGGTGTCGAAGTCGGCGATGACGCCATCCTTCAGTGGCCGGATCGCCACAATGTTGCCTGGCGTACGCCCGATCATCTTCTTGGCCTCAGCGCCGACCGCGAGGATGCCACCGGACGCCTGGTTGATCGCGACGACCGACGGCTCGTTGAGGACGACGCCGCGTCCGCGGACGTACACCAACGTATTGGCAGTGCCAAGGTCGACGGCCATGTCACGGCCGATGAACGACATGTTGCTCATGGGGTCTCTTCCAAGGACGGGGAAGCGGGCATCAGCGGCTCACGATACCCGTGAGATCTGCCGCTCCCCAAACTCGCGAATCGGCGTCCGCCGCACGCCCCAAGCCGCCACCGATCCATTCGGACCTCACGCCGAGAGGAGGTGAAGGGACCGTCTCCAGCCCTTTCCGGCGCCAAACCTGTCCCCTCGGCTCCTCTGGGCGCGATGAGGCGCGATGAGGCGCAGAGAACAGCAGCGAAGGTGGAAGGTGACGGAGGAGTGGAGACCCTGTGCGGACGTGCGTCAGAGGGACGGGAAGAACAGGGCGATCTCACGGGACGCCGACTCCGGCGAGTCAGAGCCGTGAACCAGGTTCTCGGTCATCACGTTGGCAAAGTCGCCGCGGATGGTGCCAGGTGCGGACTTGATGGGATTCGTCACGCCCATCATCGTCCGCCACGCCTCGATGGCGTCCGGGCCCTCGATGACCGCAGCAACGAGTGGGCCGCCGGTGATGAACTCGACCAGGTCGCCGAAGAACGGCTTGTCGGCGTGCTCTCCATAGTGAGCCTCGGCCGTTGCGCGGTCGAGAGTGCGCATCTCCAGCGCAATCAGGTCGTAGCCCTTGCGTTCGATCCGTGAAAGAACCTCACCAACGAGACCCCGGCGAACGCCGTCCGGCTTGACGAGTACGAGGGTGCGTTCAGACACGAGATTCTCCCGGTGAGGTACGGAAAGTCGGGCGAAACTCTAGCCAGCCGCGTCCGTCGGTGGCTGACGAGGGTCATCGACGCCCGCCCATCGCTGCGCGTGCAGCTGCTCACCGCGGCGGCCCACCATCAAGCCGATGCACCACAAGGCCACGAACAAACCGCCGACGAAGAACATGGCGTGCACCACGAAACCGCTGGCGAGGATCAGACCTTGCAGCACCCAGCCCGCGGTGTATCCCCATGGACGCCGCAGCGACCCTGCGACGACGAAGCAGAGAAGTGCCAACGCGCCACCAACGATTCCTGCGACAGCTCCGTCCACGTCGCCGAGCGTGATGGCCACGGGGATGGCGAGCACAACGACGATCGCTTCGAAGACCAAGACGCTGGACGCGATGACGCGCATGTGAGAAGTCTCCCCGACTCAACGACGACGACGCAGCAGTGTGCGCGCCTCGCCGACGACGGTGACCGATCCGGTGACCAGGACCCCTGCCCCCTCCAGGTCGCCTTCGGACTCCGCGGCCGTCACACCGGCCTCGATGGCGTCCGGAAGTGACGGCATCACGGTCACGCGCTCGGATCCGAACACTTCGGACGCGAGCGATCCGAGGTCGTCGGCGTCGATGGCTCGTGGAGATGACGACTGGGTGATCACGATCTCGTCGAGGAGCGGCTCGAGCTCGGTCAACAGCCCCGCCGCGTCCTTGTCGCCGAGAACGGCGACAACGCCGACCAGCCTTTGGAAGCTGAACGCCTCGGCGACGGCTTCAACCAGTGCCGCAGCGCCGTGCGGGTTGTGGGCCACGTCGAGCAGGACCGTGGGGCTCCGGCGAATCACCTCCAGGCGGCCAGGGACGCTGACTGCAGCAAAGCCTTGCTCGACCACCTCGGCGTCCAAGGCTCCAGCTCCCCCGCCGAGGAACATCTCCACGGCGACCAGCGCAGTGGCGGCGTTGCGCGCCATGTGTTCTCCGAACAGCGGCAGGAACACGTCCTGATAGACACCGCCAATTCCTCTGATGGTCAGCTGCTGGCCCCCTACAGCAACCTGTCGATCGACCAATCCGTAGTCGACGCCCTCACGCACCAACGTCGCGCCCACAGCGGCGGACCGTTCGACGAGCACATCGGTCGCCTCTGGATCTTGTCCGGCAACGACGGTGATCTGGCCCGGCTTGATGATTCCGGCCTTCTCCCCGGCGATGGTCGCCAGGTCGTCGCCGAGCCAGTCGGTGTGGTCGAGGCCGATCGGCATGATGACGCCGACCTTCGGTTCGATGACGTTCGTGGCGTCCCAGCGGCCGCCGAGACCGACTTCCAGGATGCCGACGGAGACAGGGGTGTCCGCGAACGCCACGAACGCCAGCAGGGTGACGACCTCGAAGTACGTCAGTTGACGCCCGCCGTCGGACTCCACGATGGCGAGGATCGACGCGAGGTCTTCCCACGCGGCCAGCAGCCGCCCGGAGTCGATCAGCTCACCATCGAGGCGGATCCGCTCCCGGAGCGTCTCGAGGTGCGGGCTGGTGAATCGTCCGGTACGAACCCCGTACGCGGTGAGTAGCGAGTCGACCATCGCGGCGGTCGACGACTTCCCGTTCGTTCCTGCGACGTGAATGGTCGGGTAGGCACGTTCTGGGTTGCCCATCAGATCGAGCGCCTTCTGCACTCGATCAAGGGTCGGTTCGATCTGGGACTCCGGCGCGCGTCGGATGAGCTCCAGCTCGAGCGCCAAGAGCCGCTCGGCCTCGTCGATCCGGGTTGCGTCGTCGCCCTCACTGGTCACGTGGTGAGTCTAGGGACGTGGCCCTTCTCTACCATTGCGTCCCATGGAGCAGCCGAGATCGATGCCAAGCCCTCGCGCAGCCCACGTTCCTGAGAAGCCATCGATCGATGGGATCGAGCTGAAATGGCAGCAGGTGTGGCAGCACGACGGCATCTACCGCTTCGACCGTTCCAAGGTGCGCGAGCAGATCTACTCAATCGACACGCCACCCCCAACGGTCAGCGGATCGCTGCACGTCGGCCACGTCTTCAGCTACACCCACACCGACACGATCGCCCGCTACCAGCGCATGCGTGGACGCGAGGTGTTCTACCCCATGGGCTGGGACGACAACGGTCTGCCTACAGAGCGAAGGGTGCAGAACTACTTCGGCGTCCGCTGTGAGCCCTCGTTGCCTTACGACCCGTCGTTCACCCCGCCCGACGAGCCTGGCAAGCAACAGTTGCCGATCAGCCGCCGCAGCTTCGTCGAGCTGTGCGAGAAGCTCACGGTCGAGGACGAGAAAGCTTTCGAAGAGCTCTGGCGGCGCCTCGGATTGTCGGTCGACTGGTCGCACACGTATCAGACCATCGACGGGCGAGCACGCGCGGTGTCGCAGCGAGCGTTCCTCCGCAATCTCTCCCGTGGCGAGGCGTACCAGGCAGAAGCGCCCACGCTTTGGGACGTCACCTTCCGCACGGCCGTGGCGCAGGCGGAGCTCGAGGACCGCGAGCGCGACAGCGCGCATCACGCGATCACATTCCACCGCGCCGACGGCGAGACCATCACGATCGACACGACGCGTCCTGAGCTGATTCCGGCGTGCGTCGCCCTGGTCGCGCACCCAGACGACGCCCGCTACCAACCGCTGTTCGGCACGACGGTGCGCACGCCGATCTTCGACGTGGAAGTCCCGGTGGTCGCCCACTCTCTCGCCGATCCTGAAAAGGGCACTGGCGTCGCGATGATCTGCACGTTCGGTGACATCACCGACGTGACGTGGTGGCGCGAGCTGAACCTGCCAACGAGGGCGATCATCGGCCGCGACGGTCGGGTGATCGCCGAAGCACCGGACGCCATCACGTCGCCGAACGGGCGCTCAGCCTTTGCCCGCCTCGCCGGATCCACAGCACACACCGCTCGTCAGACCATCGTGGAGATGCTCCGCGATAGCGGTGACCTGGTCGGCGACCCGCGCCCTATCAAGCACCCGGTGAAGTTCTTCGAGAAGGGCGACAAGCCGCTCGAGATCGTCAGCACCCGGCAGTGGTACATCCGCAATGGTGGTCGCGACGAGCTCCTGCGCGAGCGCCTGCTGCAACGAGGCAGCCAGCTGCGGTGGCACCCACCGCACATGAAGGTGCGCTACGACAACTGGGTCTCCGGCCTCAACGGTGACTGGCTGATCTCTCGTCAACGCTTCTTCGGAGTGCCGCTTCCCCTCTGGTACCCCCTCGACGGCAATGCCGAGCCTCAGTACGGCGAGCCGATCATTCCCGAGGACTCGACGCTCCCGATCGACCCACAGGCAGACACCCCACCCGGTTACACCGAGGATCAGCGCGGCGCAGCGAACGGGTTCATCGGTGATCCAGACATCATGGACACGTGGGCGACGTCGTCGCTCACCCCTCAGATCGCCGGCGGGTGGTCGTACGACGACGACCTGTTCGCTCGGGTCTTTCCCATGGACCTGCGCCCTCAGGCTCACGAGATCATCCGCACCTGGCTCTTCTCGACCGTGGTCAGGGCGGACTCCGAGCACGACACGGTTCCGTGGAGCGATGTCGCCATCTCAGGGTGGATCCTCGACCCTGACCGCAAGAAGATGAGCAAATCCAAGGGCAACGTGATCACTCCCATGGATCTGCTCGAGGAGTACGGCTCCGACGGCGTCCGCTACTGGGCCGCGAGCGGGCGTCCGGGCACCGACACTGCCTTCGACACCGGTCAGATGAAGGTCGGACGCCGGCTCGCGATCAAGGTGCTGAACGCCAGCAAGTTCGTGCTGGGGGTCGGAGCCGACGCATCGCTGGCGTTCGACAGTTCGGCCGTGACCGAACCACTCGACCGCGCGCTGCTCGCTCGTCTCGCGGATGTGGTCAGCGAGGCAACCCAAGCCTTCGACGACTACAACTACGCGAAAGCGCTCGAAGTCACCGAGTCGTTCTTCTGGTCGTTCACCGACGACTACGTCGAACTTGTCAAAGAGCGCTCGTACCGCACAGATTCCGACCCGGGTGCACGATCAGCGCACGCAACGCTCGCGACGGCGCTGTCGGTGCTGCACAGGCTCTTCGCGCCTGTGCTGCCTTTCGTCACCGAGGAAGTGTGGTCGTGGTGGCAAAGCGGCTCGGTGCATCGAGCAAGCTGGCCTGGTGCGGACGAGGTAAGCGCGCTCGCAGGTTCTGGAGACCCAGCTGTGCTCGACACCGTGGCGGCTGTGCTCAGCGACGTGCGCAGGGCGAAGTCGGACGCGAAGGCTTCCATGCGTACTGACGTCAAACACGCTGAGGTGCGCGCAACCGACGAGCAGATCGCGATGCTGGCCGACGCCCGCGACGATCTGGCCGCGGCTGGGCGAATCTCCACGCTCGACTTGGTTGACGGCGCCACCGAGCTCTCGGTCAGCGTCGAGCTTGCTGTCACTACGTAAACCGGGGCTCAAGGAGTCTGTCGAAGTAGTCGATCATCCCCAGAGGCGCGCAACGGGTGCGCCAGAACGGGGCTGGGCATGAACGGGAATGACGACTTCTTCGGTGGCTCGGTCACGCCGCCGGCGCCCAACCCTGGGCAAGCACCTGGGGCGTCGAACCCGCACCTGGCTGTCAACAAGGAATACGCCAACTACGGTCACGTCGGCCTCCCCCCGAAGCAGAGCTCGTCGAACGCTCTGCCATTGGTGATCGGTGCGGTGGTTCTCGCACTCGTCGGCGTGCTCGCGTTTGCCGGGTACCGGATGATGTTCGCCGGCTCCCAGATCGAAATCCCGGACACCATGCTCGGACTGGAGAAGATGGACGCCAGCTCACCCGCCGCGCAACAGCTGCAGAGTGAACTGGAGAAGGCCACGAGCCAATTCGGCGGAGACGTCGACGTAGAGGTCGGCCTCTTCCAGGGCGACCGGACGATGCTCTTCGTCATGGGCGGGGAAGCAGGCACCGACGACGTATCCGGTGGAGCTGAGGACTACTTTGCCGGGTTCGAGGGAGGACTCGCCCAAGCTGGCTCATCCCTCAAGCTCACCGAGGTGAACGCGGGACCTCATGGGGGTCAGATGAAGTGCCTCGAACTGCCGACCGGTGGGACGTGTGCCTGGATCAGCGACGACACCTTTGGGGCGTTCGCGATGTCTCCGATGCAAGGGACCGCGGCCGAAACCGCTTTGAAGGTTCGCGACGCGATCGAGAAGTAACTCGCTGGGTCGCTAGGCCGACTTCTCGCGACGTTCGCGCTTGGTCTCTTTCTCGCGCGGCACCAGAGTCGGATAGACGTGCTCGAGCACGACGTCGCGGGTGATGACGACACGGGCGACGTCCTCGCGACTCGGCACTTCGTACATGACCGCCAATAGCACCTCTTCAAGGATGGCGCGCAGGCCGCGCGCGCCAGTGCCTCGCATGATGGCCTGCTCGGCGATCGCCTCGAGCGCGTCCTCGGTGAACTCCAGCTCGACGTCGTCGAGCTCGAACAGCTTGCGGTACTGCTTAACGAGCGCGTTCTTTGGCTCGGTCAAGATCTGTTGGATGTCGTCCGGCTGCAGTCGCTGAACCGCTGTCATCACCGGCAGGCGGCCGACGAACTCCGGGATCATGCCGTACTTGCCGAGATCCTCGGGCTTGACCTCGGCGAAGATGTCTTTGGCGTCACGCTCGGCCTTGCCCTCGATCTCAGCACCGAAACCGATGCCCTTCTTGCCGATGCGCTGGTTGATGATGTTCTCGAGGCCGTCGAACGCACCACCCACGATGAACAGCACGTTCGTCGTGTCGATCTGAATGAACTCCTGGTGCGGGTGCTTGCGGCCACCCTGGGGTGGCACCGACGCGGTGGTTCCTTCGAGGATCTTCAACAGCGCCTGCTGCACGCCCTCGCCAGACACGTCACGTGTGATCGAGGGGTTCTCGCTCTTGCGCGCGATCTTGTCGATCTCGTCGATGTAGATGATTCCCTGCTCGGCCTTCTTTACGTCGTAGTCGGCCGCCTGAATCAACTTGAGCAGGATGTTCTCGACGTCTTCACCGACATAACCGGCCTCGGTCAGCGCAGTGGCGTCAGCGATCGCGAACGGGACGTTGAGCATGCGGGCCAGCGTCTGGGCCAGAAGCGTCTTGCCGCAGCCGGTCGGTCCCAACAGCAGGATGTTCGACTTGGCTAGCTCGACGTTGTCGTCGTTCTTCCGGATGGTCTCGCCGGCGCGAAGTCGTTTGTAGTGGTTGTAGACCGCTACCGCCAACGCCTTCTTTGCGACGTCCTGGCCGATGACGTACTCGCCGAGGAAGTCGTAGATCTCGCGAGGCTTGGGGAGCTCGTCGAACGAGACCTCGGTCGACTCCGACAGCTCCTCTTCGATGATCTCGTTGCAGAGGTCGATGCACTCATCGCAGATGTAGACGCCAGGGCCCGCGATGAGCTTCTTGACCTGCTTTTGGCTCTTGCCGCAGAACGAGCACTTGAGCAGGTCACCGCTCTCACCAATCCGTGCCACGTGACTCCCTCGAGTACCCGTCAGGTCGATGTACGTCCGACACCGCGCGCTGTCTCAGCGACATCGCACCAGACGACGGTACCCCTCACCGGCCCGGAATACCTGCTCTGGTCGCGGGCGAGTCGCCCGATCAGCCCCTGATCCTCAGCGATTCTCACCCGGCCGCAGAGGTCTTCCGGCTGGAGATCACCTGATCGACGATGCCGTAGTCCTTCGCATCATCTGCGGTCAGGATTTTGTCGCGTTCGATGTCCTGGCGGACGTCGTCCGCGCTCTTGCCGGTGTGACGGGCCAAGATGCCCTCCATCTCACCGCGCATGCGAAGGATCTCGTTGGCCTGGATCTCGATGTCGGACCCTTGACCGCCACCCTCGGTGTACGGCTGGTGGATCAAGATGCGTGAGTGTGGCAGCGCTGAGCGCTTGCCAGGAGTGCCCGCGGCCAGAAGGACGGCAGCAGCCGAGGCCGCCTGACCCAAGCACGCGGTGTGGATGTCTGGCTTGATGAACTGCATCGTGTCGTAGATGGCCGTCATCGCGGTGTAGGAACCACCTGGTGAGTTGATGTAGATCGAGATGTCACGGTCGGGGTCCATCGACTCGAGACACAGCAACTGCGCCATGACGTCGTCGGCGGACGCGTCATCGATCTGCACGCCGAGGAAGATGATCCGCTCTTCGAAGAGCTTGGTGTACGGGTTGTGGAGCCGCTCACCTTGCGCTGTGCGTTCCCGGAACTCCGGAAGGATGTACCGCGCTTGGGGCGACTGCCGCATGAGGTCGCCGACAGTCTGACCGGCGGTCCAGAGCTTGCTCACGTTCGTGGGGTCCTTCCGTCCGAGATCGGGTCAGGCGTTCGTTCCGCCGCTGCCTGCGACGTCGTGGGCTCGGCTGACAACGTGGTCGACGAATCCGTAGTCCTTCGCCTCGCCGGCGGTGAACCAACGGTCACGGTCGGAGTCGGCTTCGATCGCGTCGAGCGGCTGACCGGTGTGCTCGGCGATCAGCTCGGCCATCTTCTTCTTGGTGTAGAGCATCTGCTCGGCTTGAATCTTGATGTCGGACGCAGTGCCCCCGATGCCACCGGACGGCTGGTGCATCATGATCCGCGCGTGCGGCAGGGCGTAGCGCTTACCGCGTTCGCCCGCACACAGGAGGAACTGCCCCATCGAGGCGGCCAGCCCCATCGCGACGGTTGCGACGTCGCACGGTACGTATTGCATCGTGTCGTAGATCGCCATACCGGCGGAAACAGACCCACCTGGCGAGTTGATGTAGAGATAGATGTCTTTGCTGGGGTCTTCTGCCGCCAGCAGCAGCATCTGAGCCGACAGGGCGTTGGCGATGCTGTCCTCGACCGCCGACCCGAGGAAGATGATCCGCTCGCGCAACAGGCGCTGGTACACCGAGTCGTCGAACCCGAGATTGTTGCCCGGCTGCGGCGCCCGGCCGAATGGATCGCCGAATGGATCGGCTGCCCCAGGAACGAGCAGGGGCTGGCCGGTGATCGGACGGTCAGTCACAGGTCCACCTCTCAAGCCGAAACGACGTACCCGAAATACGTACATGGACCCTAACGTCGGAACACCCCGGCTCCATCCGAAGGGGCGGGGTGTTCGCTGACGGAAGAACCCGGGCTAGGCCGTGTCGTCGCGGACGTCCTCGCCGGCGCCCTCGCCGGTGCCCTGATCGGTTGCTTCGTCTGCGTCTTCACTCGTCTCGGACTCGCTTCCGCCACTGGCGGACATCTCAACGACGTTGCCGTCGCGATCCAGCACGGTCGCCTGCTCGAGCACGAGGGACAACGCCTTGGAGCGCCGCACGTCGCCGACGATGGCGCTCACCTGACCGGCTTGAGCGATGGCCTGAGCAAACTGGTCTGGTGACATGCCGTACTGAGGCGCCTGCCTGATCAAGTACTCGGTCAGCTCGGCCTGCGTCACCTGGACGTCATCGCGGTCGGCCAACGTGTCCAGCACCAAGTCACGCGTCAATGACTCACGCACCTGGTTCTCGAACTCATCCTTGTGGTCGGCGTCCCCGTGTCCGTCCTGGAAGTGGTCGGCAACGGCGTTCGCAACGACCCCTTCGGGGAGCGGCACATCGACCTGCTCGACGAGCGCATTCAGCACGGCATCACGAGCCGCCATGAGCTGCTGAACCTTGCTCCGTGGCTCCAGTTCGTTCCGAATGGTGTTGCGCAGCTCCTCCAACGTGTCGTGCTCGCTGACCAGCTCGGCGAACGCGTCGTCGAGATCCGGGAGCTCCCGCTCTCTCACCGATGAGACCGTGACGCTGACGTCGACCGACTGTCCCTGCAGGTCGCCGCTCTCGGGTGTCACGCTGAACTGCGCTTCCTCGCCTTCGCGCAGACCCGTGACCGCGTCGTCGAGCCCTGGCAGGAGTGACTCAGAGCCGACCTCGTAGGTAAGACCAGTCGCCGAGAGTGCTTCCACGGGCTCGCCGTCCTTGGTCGAGGCCATGGAGATGGACAGCAAGTCACCCTTCTGTGCGCCACGGTCGACGGCCTTCAGCGTCGCGAAACGCTGACGAAGCTGTTCGAGCTCGGTGTCGATGTCGTCGTCGGACACCTCGGCGGTGTCGACGGTGACCTCCAGCGAGGCGATGTCGGGAAGCTCGATCTCCGGTCGGACGTCTACCTCTGCGGTGAACGTGAGGGGTTGCCCGTCGGCAAACTCCCCGACCTCGACGTCCGGCTGTCCGAGCACCTTGATGTCGTTCTCCGAGACCGCATCGCCGTACGCCTTGGGGAGTGCTTCGTTGACCGCCTCGTCGAGCACCGCACCGCGTCCCACTCGCTGGTCGATGATCTGAGCCGGAACCTTGCCTTTACGAAAACCCGGAATCGTGATCTGCGACGCGATCTTCTTGTACGCCGCATCGACGTTGGGTTGTAGCTCGTCGAACGGAATCTCGATCGACAACCGCACGCGCGTGGGGCTCAGGGTCTCGACATCGGTCTTCACGTGGGTCTGTGCTCCTTGGATGTGCCGATCGAGCCGATCGAGGATCGACGCGTCACAGGCCCGGATGGACCTGTGGGGGTCGGGGCGGGGAGACTCGAACTCCCGATCTCCTGCTCCCAAAGCAGGCGCGCTAGCCACTACGCTACGCCCCGCTTGCGGGCGGCTAGGGTTAGACGCCGACCGCCGCTCGAGGCGGCGGTTTCGCGGGTGTAGCTCAATGGTAGAGCCCCAGCCTTCCAAGCTGGCCACGCGGGTTCGATTCCCGTCACCCGCTCCAACCCCTCGTCAACGTCGCTCCGTCGATGTCGTGCTCGTCACCGTCCCGTCCCGTGAAACCGCGGCGCGTCCAACCTGCCGAACTCGCGGCGTCGGCCCTACTGTGTGCGCCGAGCTGGTTCGACCTTCTCGCCAGGAAGGTCGTCGCAAGAGGGAACCCGGTGCGAATCCGGGACTGCCCCGCAGCGGTTAGCGGGAACGACCGCCGTCACCAAGCACTGAGGCGTCAGCCTCGGGAAGCGACGGCCAGTAGGACCACAACCACACGAGCCATGGGTTCGTGTGGTTCGCCCGCAAGTCCGAAGACCTGCCAGCTCCCCCGACCGCCCATGCGCTCGGGTGTCCGCGGCCTCGTGGGGAGGCCCGAAGGCGAGGAACAGCCGGCGGTCGCCGTCGGCCGTTCCGCTGTCGAGCTGCTCCCCGAAGTCGCGCCACGTACCAGCGTTGACGAGGGAGACACTCGTGGAACTGATCGACCAGGCTGTGACAGCTCTGCCAGCTCTGCCAGCTCTTACCGAGGCGCGGCCAACAGTCCGCGCTTCAGACATCCCCGAAGGCGAATGCGCGCGCGTCGTCCTCGACGTACCGATCGCGATCTTCAACGTCGGCGGTGTCTTCCACGCCATCGACGACACGTGCAGCCACCAGCGCGCATCGCTCTCCGAGGGATGGCTCGAGGGTCACCTCGTGGAATGTCCACTGCACAGTTCGTGCTTCGACGTACGCAATGGCGAAGTGCATGGGCTCCCAGCCACCAAGCCGGTGCGCGTGCACCAGGTGACCGTGATCGACGACGTGATCTGGGTCAGCTCCCCCGTGGCAGCAGCCGGCGGTGAGTCGTGACTGAGATGCGCGCGTTGCCCGAGAGCTTTCGATCGACACCGGCCGGTCGCGAGTACACCGACCCTGACCACTTCAGTCTCGAGCAAGAGCGCATCTTCGAGCAGACGTGGTCGGCGGTAGCTCGTTCGACCGACTTATCCGAGCCAGGTGCGTTCCAGACTGCGACCGTGGGTCGAGAGAGCGTGCTCATCGTGCGCGGCAATGACGGCGTGCTGCGTGCGTTTCTCAACGTGTGCCGCCACCGTGGTGCCTTGCTGTGCGCTGAGCCACGTGGTCAGGTCACGCGAAAGTTTCAGTGCCCCTACCACTCGTGGACGTACGCGCTTGACGGCCGGCTGATCGCGGCGCCCAATCTGGCGTCGATGCACGATGTCGATCGTGACGAGTTCGGACTTGTCGGCGTCCACCTTCGGGAATGGCTCGGCTACGTCTGGGTGTGCCTGGCACCCACCCCGCCGTCCTTCGAGGACGACGTCTTGGGCGCAGTGGCCGATCGTTTGGGCGGAGCTGCCGTCATCGACCGATGGCAGATCGGCTCGTTGCACCTTGGGCACCGCATCAGCTACGACGTTGCCGCCAACTGGAAGCTCATCATCGAGAACTTCCTGGAGTGCTATCACTGCGCGACCATCCATCCAGAGCTCACTGATGTGATCCCGGAGTTCGCCGACGGTCTCGCGGCGCAGTATTTCGTCGGACACGGGGCGTCCTTCGGTGCCGATGTCGATGCGTTCACAGTCGACGGCTCGGTCGGCGGTGCACCCATTCCCGACCTACCGGAGGAACACGACCGGCGGTACTACGCGGTGACCGTTGCCCCGCAGGTGTTCATCAACCTCGTTCCCGATCATGTGATCTTCCACCGAATGACCCCCCTGTCAGCCGACCGCACGAGAGTCGACTGCGACTGGCTCTACACGCAGGAGACGCTCGACAGCGGGTTCGACCTCACGAAGTCCGTCGAGCTCTTCCACCGGGTCAACGAGCAGGACTTCGACGCGTGCGAGCGCTGCCAGGTCGGTATGTCCTCTCGCAATTACCGCCAGGGCGGGGTGCTCGTTCCCGGCGAACACCACATCCAGGAGTTCCACCGGTGGGTTTCCGAACGACTGAGGCGGGACTGACGCGTGGCAGTGCTATGGATCGATGAGACCGGTGCACGAATCGTCGAGCTTGCCGGTGACGCCGAGCGACATCTGAAGGAAGTTGGTAAGGCTGTCGCGTTCCGTCTGCGCTGCGGGGATGACCTGAGGGTTGGAGTGGCCATGCGCCTCGCGTAGGAGTTGGCGGACGCGGGACTTACTCGCCAGTCGCACCGTCTATGGCCTCGCGGATCAAGTCCGCATGACCGTTGTGCCTGGCGTACTCCTCGATCAGATGAATCAGGATCCAGCGAAAGGTGAACCGGTCGCGACCGTTGGGGGCATCGATCGTCGCGTCGAGATCGATGCCCTGGTTCTCGCGACAGATCTCGACCTCCTCGATGTAGGCGACGTAGTCGGCCTCGGCTGCTGCAGCATCGATGTGCAGGAAGTCTGAGTCGCGGTCCGGCTTGTCCCAGTAGCGCGATTCGATCGACTCGCCGACCGCCACGTCGCGGAGCCAGTGCCGCTCGACGTCCGTCAGGTGACGAATCAGCCCGAGCAACGTCATATCGGTCGAGGACACTGAGCGGGTTGCCAGCTGCTCACCAGTGAGCCCGGAGCACTTCCAGAGGAACGTCTCTCGGTGAAACTCGAGAAAGGCATTCAGGAGGGTGCGCTCGTCCCCCTCGTCGGGGACGAAGCGCCGTTCGACCGTTGGGGATGACCAGCTCACGGCGCGACCCTACGGCCGACCCGCCACTAATCCAATGGCCTCCGATGATGCGGGAGTGGTAGGCAAAGGCACATGGCCATTGAGATCCGGGACATGCTCCAGGACTTTGGCGACCGCAAGGCGGCCCTGGAGGCGGCGCAGGAGCTTGACGAGACCGCGTTCGGTGAGCCTGTCGAGCAGGACGACATCGAGTCGCCGATCTACGGGGTCGTCGAAGACGACCGCACCTTCTTCGCGTGGGAAGGCGACGAGGTCATCGGCCTGTGTGCCAACTTCACGCTGAACACCAGTACTCCAGGCGGAGAGCTGCCGACCGCCGGCGTCACGCTGATCGCGGTTCGCCCGACCCACCGCCGACGCGGTGTGCTGCGCCGCATGCTCGGGGTGCTCCACGCTGACGGGATCGCACGCAATGAACCCATCGCTGCGCTCTGGGCGGCCGACGCCGCGATCTACGGGCGCTTCGGCTACGGCCTGGCCACGCAAGGCATGAAGCTCACCGTTCCTCACACTCATAGCACGCTGGTGGACGCTCCACACGATCCGTCTCTCCGTCTGCGGATGGTCGACACGAGCTCGGACTTCGAGTACGTCAAGCCGGTGTACGACCACGTGCGCGGGACGCGCGGAGGGATGCTCGAGCTGACCGAAGCATGGAACACGCGTCACGTCTTCGACCCGCCTCGCTATCGGGAGGGCGCGACTCGAGCGATGACGGTGATCGCCGAGGACGACAACGGTGTGCGCGGTCTAGTGCGGTACTCACTGAAAGCCGCATGGCCGACCGGTCGATACGGCGAGGGGGAGGTCAAGGTCCAGCGTCTGCTGAGTCGTGACGCAGCCGCCCACGCAGCACTCTGGCGCTACTGCTTCTCGCTGGACCTGATGACCACAACACGCCACTGGAACCTTCCGGTCGACGATCCAGTGCTGACGTGGCTCGAGCACTCGCGCCAGAGCGTCCGCGAGGTGGGTGACACGATGTGGGTGCGCATCCTCGACCTGCCATCGGCACTTGCCGGTCGTACCTACGCACGGGACGTCGACGTCGTGCTCGAGGTAGCCGATCGCGACTTCGAAGCCAACGCAGGTACGTGGCGCCTCAGCGCTGGCTCGGAGGGCGCCACTTGCGAACGTACGTCCACCTCACCTGACATCTCGCTCGACATTCGGTCGCTCGGGGCGGTTCTCCTCGGTGGTCCGACGCTTCAGGCTCACGGTGACGCGTCCTGGCTGACCGAGCACACCCAGGGATCGCTCGCCGCGGTGAGTGCGGCGTTCGAGGCACCCAGAGCGCCACACTGTCCCTTCGTGTTCTGAGGCCTCAGCTCGCTACGACTGACACGTCGGGCACCAGTAGAGGACGCGTCCGGCGAGATCTGCTGCACGCACGTTCTTGTGGCAGCGGCGACACCACTGCCCCGCGCGTTTGTACACGTAGTGAGCGTCGGACGGTCGCACCAGCCGCCCGAGGTGCTCGCGGTCACGCGGATCAGTCGTGATGATCCGGCCGCTCCTCACCCCAGCACGCATCAACGAGCGCGCGTTGTTCCAGATGCCATCCCAAGTGGACGCCTCCACGTGCTGACCCGGGCGGTAGGGGTCCAAACCAGCAAGAAACAGCAACTCGGCTCGATACACGTTGCCGATGCCGGCGACCACCGACTGGTCCATCAGCAGCAGTCCGATCGGCTGCGTGCTGCGCGACAGTCGTGCGTAAGCCCTGGCGGGGTCAGCGCCCCGTCGAAGGGGATCCGGGCCAAGCCGGGCGATGAGGCTCGCACGCTGGTCACCGTCGATCAGCTGGCATCGTGTGGCACCCACCAGGTCGGAGTACCAATCGCCGACCTCGAGGCGCATGCGCACACTCGGACCAGGATTGGGCGCAGGTTGCGCGCCGGTCAGGAAGCGTCCGAACAGGCCGAGATGAACGTGAACGAACCGACGGCCCTCGAACTCGAAGAGCAGATGCTTGCCGAATGCTTCGGCTCGCACCATCTGACGACCGTCGAGCCGCTCCGCGTCCAGGAACCGACCCTGAGGACTCGATACCTGCACGACTTCCCCGACGAACCGGGAGCGATGCTGGTTGGCAAGGCGGTGGATCGTGTGACCCTCAGGCATGCCGACGATTGCCGTTCATCGTCACCTACGGGACTGGCGGTAGGACGCCAGTCTTCTCATACTCGGCGAGCTGGCTGATCCGTCGGACGTGGCGAGGGTCGCCACTGAAGGGCGTCTCGACGAACACTCGCACGAACTCGAACACGTCGGTCTCGTCATGCATGCGTGCGCCGATGGACATCACGTTGGCGTCGTTGTGCTCGCGCGCCAGCCGTGCGATCTCAACGCTCCAGACCAGGGCAGCGCGAACGCCAGCCACCTTGTTCGCCGCCATCTGCTCGCCGTTGCCGGAGCCTCCGATCACGATGCCGAGGCTTCCCGGGTCTGCCACCACTCCAGCGCCGGCCGCCAGACAGAACGGGGGGTAGTCGTCCTGCGCGTCGTACTCGTGCGGTCCATGATCAATGACGTCATGACCGAGCCGGGTCAACTCGCCGACCAGCGCTTGCTTGGTCTCGAACCCAGCGTGGTCGGAGCCGATGTGGATCCGCATCAGACCTCTCACGTCGTCCAGAGCCGCGAACGTGAACGCCCGCCTTGACCCCGGGCACGCTAGCGCAGCCGCCACTCGGGCGCGCGCCTCTGGTGTGACGAATTGATTGCCCCGCCATCACACACTTGGATGAATCGGGCAGCCGTCACCCGGCCGCTCAACTACGTTGGAGGTTCCCGCCTCCGCGGGTTGTCCCGGAATCCAAAGGAGCGCCGAGTGCCCGGCGAGAACTTGACCCGTGATGAAGCCCGCGAACGGGCACGATTGGTCACCACCGAGTCGTACGAGGTCGCCCTCGACCTCATGACGGGTGACGAGACCTTCGTTTCCGACACCACCATCCGGTTCGCCGCCGAGCCCGGATCGGACACGTTCGTCGACCTCATCGCGCCACGCGTCCGCGAGATCACGCTCAACGGGTCACCGGTGGATGTCAGTGCCTTCCAGGACGCGCGAGTGCAGCTGTCGTCGCTAGCCGCACAGAACGAGCTCCGGATCATTGCGGATTGCGCATACATGCGAACCGGCGAGGGACTCCACCGCTTCGTCGATCCGGTCGACAAGGCCGTGTACCTCTACACCCAGTTCGAGGTGATCGACGCACGCAGAATGTTCGCCTGCTTCGACCAACCCGACCTGAAGGCGACCTTCTCCTTCACCGTCACTGCTCCGGACGACTGGGAAGTCATCTCGAACTCACCCACGCCAGAGCCGGAGCCGCTCAGCACCGGGACCGCTCGATGGACTTTCCCCGCCACGCCACGGATGTCGACCTATATCACTGCCCTCGTGGCTGGGCCGTATCACGTCGTACGCGACGAGCACCGGGGTATCCCGTTCGGCGTCTTCTGCCGAAGGTCGCTTGCCGAGCACCTGGACGCCGAACGCGTCATCGATGTGACCAAGAAGGGCTTCGACTACTTCGAAGAGCTTTTCGCTCGGCCCTACCCCTTCGAAAAGTACGACCAGCTGTTCGTCCCTGAGTTCAACGCCGGCGCGATGGAGAACGCAGGGGCGGTGACGATCCTCGAGGACTACGTCTTCCGGTCGAAGGTCACAGACGCTGCGTACGAACGACGCGCGGAGACGATCTTGCACGAGCTCGCACACATGTGGTTCGGCGACCTCGTCACGATGCGTTGGTGGGATGACCTGTGGCTGAACGAGTCTTTTGCCACCTTCGCCTCAGTGATCTGCCAAGCCGAAGCGACTCACTGGGTGAATGCATGGACGACCTTCGCGAATCTCGAGAAGACATGGGCCTACCGACAGGACCAACTGCCGTCGACCCACCCGATCTCTGCTGACATTCGCGACATCGAAGATGTCGAAGTCAACTTCGACGGCATCACCTACGCCAAGGGTGCGTCCGTGCTGAAGCAGCTCGTCGCGTGGGTGGGACGCGATGCCTTCGTCGCCGGTGTCCGCTCGTATTTCGACCGACACGCGTGGGGGAACACCGAGCTGGTCGACTTGCTTTCCGCCTTGGAGGAAACCTCCGGACGCGACCTTTCGAGCTGGGCGAAGGAGTGGCTCGAGACGGCCGGCCTCAATACGTTGCGTGCAGAGTTCACGGTGGACGATGCAGGTGCGTTCACCTCGTTCGACGTGTTGCAGTCTGCCCCTGAGGACCACCCGACTCTGAGGTCGCATCGGCTGGCCATCGGCTTCTACAAGCGCACTGACGACGGGCTGGTACGGCAAGACCGCGTCGAGCTGGACGTCGTGGGTGAACGCACGTCGGTTCCCCAGCTGATCGGCGTCCAGCAGCCGGACCTCCTGCTCGTCAACGACGAAGACCTCGCGTACACCAAGATCCGGCTCGACCCACGCTCGGCTCAGACGCTCGTCGAAAGCATCGGCGAGCTGACGGACAGCTTGGCGCGCGCCCTGTGCTGGACGGCGGCATGGGACATGACCCGGGACGCCGAGCTGTCCGCACGCGACTGGGTGACGTTGGTCCGCAGCGGGCTACCGCATGAAGCCGACATCGGAGTGCTCCAGGGAGTCGTGCGACAGGCGGTCTCGGCCCTTTACCTGTTCACGCCAAAGGAGCCACGCGAACAGGCGCTGACCGAGTTCGCCGACTTCCTGCTCGAGCAGGCCAATGCGGCGGCGCCCGGGAGCGATCACCAGCTCGCGCTCTTCCGTGCGTTCGTGAGCATCGCGCGCACGAATGAGCAGCTCGACGTCGTCGCGCACGTCTTGGACGGCACGCGGGTGCCGGACGGCCTCACGGTGGACGCCGACCTGCGGTGGAGTCTTGTGCACCGGCTGGTGGCCACCGGACGCGAGCCCGTCGAGCTCGTCGACGAGGAGTTCGAGCGCGACCGGACAGCGAGCGGCGAACGCCAAGCGGCGTCCGCCAGGTCGGCGGTACCGACTGAAGAAGCCAAAGACCGCGCGTGGCGCGCCGCTGTCGAGTCAGACGAGCTGCCGAACGCCCTGCTCAGCGCGACGATCGCCGGTCTCAACTCCCCCGACCAGTCAGAGCTGAACCGAAGGCTGGTCGACCGCTACTTCGGGATGCTCGAAGAAGTGTGGCGCACTCGGACGAACGACACGGCTCAGAGTCTCGTGGTCGGCCTCTACCCCGGGTTCCTCGTCGAGCGGGACATCGTCGACCGCACCGAGGCGTATCTCGCAGAACACGACACCCCACCCGCGCTGCGCCGACTTCTGCTCGAAGGTGCTGACGGCGTCCGACGGTCACTCAGGGCGCAACAGGCGTACTCCTGAACCAGACGTAAGAGCTCAGCCCTCTGAACCCGCGTGCAGCGTGCGCGGGTGGCGGGCGTGCTCGGCGAGCGTGTGCAGCCCAGCGACGATGCCGCCGGCGAGGTCGCCTGCGGTGAACGAGGACGTCATCGACATGGCGCCGAGGGCGGTCGCGCGGTCGTCGAGGTATCGCGCAGCGGTGCCGCCGGTCAGGATCTCCAGCCGCCTCTGCGCTGGATCGATCAAGATGACGACTGCTCGATCGGCATCTGGTCCCAACGCCCCCATCAGCCGCCTGCCCTGGTCGCGAAGGTCACCGTCGGGTTCGCCGACGAACACCGAGTAGGTGAGATCGCTTTCGGCGCGAGCTTGTTCGATGGCCCGCTCGATGGCGGCAACCTGACCTGAGGTGAAGGCGTCACCAGCGGGCACTGCATCCACCCTTCTCCGTGACTGGCTCGACGTCGCGTGCGGCGTCCAGCCCGACTCCACCGATCCACACCGGCTCAGCCCACCACGAGAGTCCCGGTCGGTACTTCGGGCCACGCACCCATGAGGGCGTGAACACCAGAAGACTGATCACGACGTAGATGGTCAGCGGCAGGAGCACGAACCAGCCCAGTACTTCGAGTGTGGACATGCGGTCACGGTACCGAAGCAGCGGTCGGGTCGTGGCGCGGGATCACGCCGGTAGGGCGAGCTCCTCCATCAGGGCGGGAGGAGAAGCGGTGCCGCTGCCGCCGGCGTGATCGACGAGATACGGCACCCACGCCGGATCTGCACGTCCTGCTCCCAAGATCCGCCAGGCCGGGCCAACCGGTTGGAACGGCGCATGCCTCATGCGCCAACCGAGCTCGGCCACGCTGCGGTCTGCCTTGAGGTGGTTGCACCGGCGGCAGGCCGAGACGACATTGGTCCATACGTGCTCGCCGCCCCGACTCCGCGGGACGACGTGGTCAAGGCTGGTGGCCGGCGAATCGCAGTAGACGCATCGACTCCCATCTCGGGCGAAGACAGCGCGCCGCGTCAACGGCACAGCAGCCCGGTACGGGACCCGCACGTAACGAACGAGTCGGACGACGGACGGCATCGGCTCGGTACGACGTTCACTTCTGGCCAGGCGGTCGGTGTGCTCGACCGGGTCCGCTTTTTGCGCGAGCACCAAGACGAGCGCCC
Organism: Actinomycetes bacterium; assembly: GCA_036274415.1. GTDB lineage: Bacteria > Actinomycetota > Actinomycetes > JAHEKZ01 > JAHEKZ01 > JAHEKZ01. The sequence continues at coordinate 800 of DASUFV010000072.1, read as the reverse complement.
TGCGGTCGGGTACGACACAGAGCGGCTCGAAGGTGGCATTCAGCACCAGGGCCCTGGACATGGCCAGACCAGTGTGACCCGAGTCACGCTCTGGTGCCAGCAGCGACCCACAAGAGACGAGCCCTAGGGTTGTCGCATGCCGGCCAGCCAACACCGTCGAGAACGCCCCGCGTACCCAGAAGCCGAACGGCTTGACCTGGTCGAGAAGCTCCACGGCCACGAGGTATCTGACCCTTATCGCTGGCTCGAAGACGCCGAGGACGTGCGTACGAAGGCCTGGTCTGATGCCGAAGACGCCCTCTTCGAGCAGGTGCGCTCGACCTGGCCCGGCCGCGACCACGTGCGTCGCCGGGTCTCAGAGCTGGTTGGCGCCGGGCTCATCACCGTGCCGGTGTGGCGAGGCGATCGACAGTTCGTCATGCGCAGATCCGCCGAGCAGGAGCATGCGGTCCTGCTCGTGATCGAGGGCGACGGCTCAGAACGCATTCTGATCGATCCGATGCAGTTGGATGCCTCTGGCACGACGACGCTGGACAGCTGGCAGCCGAGCAAGGAAGGAGATCTGCTCGCGTACCAGCTCTCCGAGGGAGGAACCGAAGAGTCGGTCATCCGGGTGATGGACGTCACCACGGGCGAGATCGTCGACGGACCGATCGACCGTGCGCGCTACTCCCCCATCGCCTGGTTGCCAGGGGGCGAGGCGTTCTACTACGTACGCCGGCTTCCCCCCGAACAAGTACCTGCGGGTGAGGAGCAGTTCCACCGACGGGTCTGGTTGCACCGACTTGGTGACGACCCGG
>DASUFV010000071.1:0-8625 GCA_036274415.1 Actinomycetes bacterium | reverse complement strand
CGGGTGGATGTAGTACCTGCTGATGAGGATTCCCGAGGGGCGAGAGATGATGTCGCGACGAACCGTCGCGCAGTTCTCGCACCTCAGGTCGATGGCCGCCCCGAAGGCGGGTGGCTTGGTCACCGGGATGTTCTCCCAGCGATGCCCGATCGCCCGACAGCGTTGGTACTCCATGCGCGACTCTGCCGCGCGGAGCTGTTGTGCCGATTCGGTCTCGGGTTTGCGTGTTGCCATCATTCACCCTCTGCTCTGGCCAGCCAGGCCGCGGCCGAGAACAGGTGGCGTTCAGCGTCGACTAGACACTGCTTCGCGTTCCAGTTCTCACGCGTTGGCTGGGTGGTTGCGATGGCCTCCTGCTGTTTGGCCAGCAGGGCGACATAGTCGCTCAGCACGCGGATGGATTCGTGATCCATTGCTTCTCCTGTCTGTTGTGGGAGGGGGGAGCGCCCAACCGCTCCCCCCGTTCACTCACGTCACACGGTGACGATGTGAGCGAAGTCCTCGCCGTTGCTGACCCGACGGACGATGGCGCCGTTGACCTGTTCCTCGACCGCCTCGTTGACAGCGCTGTCGACGATGGCGCGCAGAGCGCCGTCGATGCCACTGCGCTCCTTGGCCTCGGGTGCCCCCTCCATCAGCGCGAGCTGAGGACGCAGGTTGTTGGCCGCGCCGACCAGATCGTGCTCGCTGATCTTGGAGAGCTCGCCCCGGTTGCGCACGATGTTGCGCCGCAGGCTGCGGTCCAACACCTCACGCACGTAGGCGGGCGTGTACCCGTCCATGGCCACGAAGACCGTGTGCCAGTTGATGTCGTCTTCGAGCAGATCGCCGAGCACGCGCTTGGCGAGGCGCTCGACGCCGTCCTCATCCATGAACCCGATCTCGATGACTCCGTCGATGCGACCCGGGCGCAGCATGCCCTTGTGGATCTTGTCGATGTGGTTCGTGGTCATCACCAGCGTGATGTCACGGCCCTTGGTCACCAGCCCGTCGAACTGCTCCAGCATCGCCGAGATGTTCAGCGCGTTGTGCGGGTCGACGAGCAGGTCGGCATCCTCGATGATGATGACCGCTCGCCCGTAGAGGCCAGCGATCTGCATCGCGTACTGCCAGTTGTCGATGCCGGGTCGGCAGATGATGCAGGTGACGTACTCGCCGTTGACCTTGGTCCGCTGCATCAAGCAGCGCTTGCCGGTCAGGTAGGCGGCCAACGTCTTGCCGACACCGTAGGTGCCGTAGACGATGGTCACCCGCTTGCCCAGCTGACCCATGTCGCGGAGCTTCTGCGGGTAGTCGATGTTGGCCCAGACGAAGGTCTCCAGGTCCTCCATCACCTGCTGGGTGTAAACGACGTCGTCGAAGTCGATCTGACTGACGTCGATGAACTCGGGCGTCTCGGACGCGGTGATCACCTTGCCCCGGTAGATCGAGTCGGCCCGGAGGTACTCCTCGATCAGCTTGAAGACACCCTCGATCTCGCCGCGGTACTTGCGACGCACCATGGCCGAGACCTTGAAGATGAGCCCGAAGTCCTTGTGACGCTCGGCGCCGAGGTCGATGTAGCCATCGCGGAAGTGGACGAGCTGGAGTCGACCCCAGGGGATCTGCTCGCGCTTGTCCACGTCCACGTCGATGTCGATCAACTGCGGCGGATTGGTTCCGAAGAGGGTCTTGACCGGCATGCCGACCGTCCATCCGAAGTGGTCCTTGAGCACCGCGGCGACGGCACGGGCGCCGTCGTAGGGGCGGTAGTTGTACGAGCGTGAGATCTCGTACGCCTGCTCTTCGTCCCGCTGCTTCTTCTGGATGACCGAGACGGCGGTCTCGTACTCCATCTCTTCGGGCAAGACGATCCTCGGAGAGGCGTGGCGAGCGATGGTGTCGTCGCCGTGGATCTCTCCGCCGATCTCCCGCAGAGTGGTCATCAAGCGCTCGATGGCCTTGCTCTGCAGTTCCTTGGTTGATGCAGCCATGTGGGCTGCTCCTTTCTGTTTGTGGTTACCCCGAGCTCGGATGAGCTCGGAGATCTGTTGACAGCCTGCTCAGCAGGCTTGTTGAACGGTGGGTCGGTTACAGATGCCGACGTAGGGCTCGTCGTTGGGCTGGTCGTCGATGGAGCCGAGGACCAAGATGCCGACGCAGAAGAGAATCGGCCAGAGCCACCACGGGATGCCGTGTTCGTCATCCATCGTCGGGCTCCATCGCTGGGAACTCGACGTTGGCTGGGTCCTCGCGCACGAAGATGCCCGAGATGGTCGGGTCCCCACACCACGCGCATTCCTCGACCGTCATCTCGGTCGCGCGCACCGGGCGACGGATGCTTGTCGCCACGCCCTCGTCGTCGACGATGACGTTGGCCAGCATCCAGCACTTCTCGCACTGAGGGTGCGTCCATGATGGCTTGCTCATCGGTACGGCATCTCTGCGACGATGGGGTCCTGGTCGGGATCGCCAGTCGGGCCGTTGTGCCATCGCACGACACAAGCCTCCACGTCGACGTGAAGGTAGGTGTAGCCCAACCGTTCCTCGTCGGGGTGCGTGTCGATGCAGTAGCCCATGACGATCCGTCGTGGCTTGTCGGTCCACGGCTTGTACCACAGCCCGTTGGCGTGGTCGTAGTGGCCGTTGGATGTCACGACGTAGTCGCCGAAGCCGAAGTCGGTGAAGAAGGGTTCGCTCATGCCGTCACCAGTTGGCGAACCTTGACCGCCTCCGCCAAGAGGGCCTCTGCTCCGGCCAGCGCTCCCGTGATGCGCAGCTTCGACTCCTCGTCCAAGATGCGGTAGCGGCGCGAGCCCGCCCGGCTGCGTCCGTGCAGCAGCCAGTCGAGCCGCTCGACCGAGAGCGCGAGCAGGTCCAAGGCGGAATCGAGCTCGAACGCACAGAGCTCGTCCATGCCGTCACGTAGCCAGCAACGGACCTCCGCCAGGTACTTGCGGTCCTCGTGAGCAGGCGGCGCGGTCTGGCGCAGCCCGAGGTCCAAGCAGCGGTACTGCTCGAAGATGGTGGACGGCGGAAGCGCCAGCTCCAAGGCACCGATGTCGTAGAGCTTGTCGTCGTCGATGCGACGACGGGCGAGGCGCTTGCGGATGGGCTCGGCCTGCTCGTCGTACCACTGCTCGAAGGCGCGAGCCTGCGAGGTGAGCAAGCTGAGGTGCGCCGCGTCGCGGCGGATTGCTTCGTTGATCATTGGTGATTCCCTTCTGTCTGGTTGTTGGTGGGATCTGTGTCGTCGGGGATGACGTGGATGCCCTCGTCGTCGAGGGCCATGAACTCCAGGCGCTTGCCGATCGAGTTGAACAGCGCCCGCAGGTGCATGAGCATGTCGGCAATCACCTGAGCGCGGTTGTCGTTGGGGTAGTTGACCAGGACGCAGCCGCAGCGGTCATCGGTGTCGATGAGGATGATGGCCCGATCGTTGGGCTGGCGATGCTCGGACGCCTCGAATGCATTGGCGACGTCGTTGCCGAGCTCGGTGGCCCGGTCGAACGGTTGGTCTGCGATGCGGATGTCTGTCATGTATGTCTCCATGTGGTTGCTGGTTGGGTTGAGGTTGCGGGGGCCGCGATGAGCTGCACCCGAGTCGATCCGGGCGGCCCAACGGGCCGTCGAGACCAGAACGCAAGACGGGCTCACTCCCATCGCTGGGAGTGAGCCCGTCTCACATGGTGGTCTCCTTGGCTTGGTCGTGAGTGGTCAGAAGTGCTTGCGTCCGTAGACCCCCCGCCACTCCTTGGGGATCTTGGTGCGATTGCGCCGAGCGTGGTGCCGGGCGCGGATGGCGTCGTTGATCGAGATGCGAATCCCGAACAGGACGATCACGAAGAAGATCGTCAGCAAGATGCCGATCATCGCAGCGCCTCCCGCTGCTCGTACCACGCGTTGATGCGTGCCTGGTGGGTGAACCTGCCGCCGTCGTAGACGTGGCCCCGCGGCGAGCGACAAGGCTGGCCAGCGGGCGCCTTGCACTGTGGACAGGCGTTGTCGGCAACGACCTGCATCTTGACGAGGCGGGCCTCGTGGCCGGGGTCGTCAGCCCCTACGCGCTTGTCGTCGTGTGTGACCCGCGGCTCGTCCAGGGCGAGGGGCTCGAAGCCCATCGCCTGGGCCATCTGGTCGATGACGAGCCGAGCGGGGGCCGAGGCGTGAGCCCGAGCACCGTTGAGGATGGACAGGATCATGTCAGGGTCGACGTCGTCGTCAGACGCGGCGTCGCCGATGTGGCCGGACGAGTCCACGGTGAAGCGGACGCGGTTGTAGCGGTCGAGCAAGAGGCGCTGCAGACCCAGGTAGTCGTCGAGGTCGTCGCAGTCGACGCGGATGGTGACTTCGATGGTCATCGGATAACTCCTGACGTGTGGCGCTCGGTCATCATCGCCAGCCATTCGAGTTTGCGCTCGTCGTCCCAGTCCTCGGGCCACAGCACCATCGGATCGGTGAGGGCCGTTGACCGGCCCCGCAGAAGCTCCAGCCGCTCGCGGGGCGGTCGCGGCGTGGTGGCGAAGTCACGCCACACCTGGTAGTGCTCCCACGAGAAGATCATGCGCCGCGGGCGGCGCGTGGCCTCGGTGAGGTTGATGACGTAGCAGTCGATCGACGAGTCGCGCTCGTAGCGAGGCGCGCCGTCGATGAGGTAGGCGGGTTTGAACTCGCGCCGCGCCGGGTCGCGATGGAGGATGAAGTCTCCATCGCGGGCGGCGCGCCACTCGACGGCGTCGAAGTTGGGCCGAGCCAGGAGCTCGGTGGTGATGTTGGGCATGTGTCTGTCTTTCTGTGTTGGGTTGGATGCGGATGAGGATGAGGGAGTATGCGGGGTCGCCCTGAGCCGTGATCGGGCTCAGCGACGCCGATTCCGGGACGCGCGAATGGCCCGACCGGACGTGCCGGTCGGGCCAGACGAAAACGACGAAAAGGGACCTGGCTCTCGCCAGGTCCCTTTGTCGTCAGGCCGTCGGGGCGGGCTGCTGCGCCGCGTCAGCCTGCTGCTGCACGACCGCGGCCCACGCCTTGGACACCCGATCGCCACCGATCGGGATGCCCTGCTTCGTGTTGGTCGTCACCACGCTGTGCGCGTCGCGCTTGACCTTGGTCGCGGTGTCGCCCAGGGACTTGATGATCCGGGCGCGTGCGCGCTTGATGTCGTGGGCCATCGCCTCCAGCCACGCGAGCTTGGCCACAGCCGACATGCCCTCCAAGTTGAGCTCGACGTCCATGGAGCACCACTTGGGATCGGTGGCCACGTCGTCGACAGCGTTCGCCTCGTCGTAGAGCTTCTGACCGCGTTCGGTCAGGAGCCCATCCTCCGTGTAGTGGTTGCCATCCTTGTCGCGATACCCCTTGAGGAATTGCACGTAGCGCGGGAAGCTCAATTCCTCCTTGGCCACGTTGGCGCGTGCCTGGTACCACTCCATCGCCGTCTCGTGGTAGTCGGCGTCGCCCGACCAGTTGAGCATCGTGGCGAAGTCACGGTCACCGATCGGGAATTCGTAGGACGGATCATTGCGGAGCACCTTGCCGCGCTCCGACAGACGACCCGCGAACTCTTTGGCCGTGACGCTGCCACCCTTGGCGACGCGCACGTCGGCGAGCACCACGTCGTAGAGCGGACGGTACGTGTCGTGTCCGTCGATCATCGCGGCGACCATGTCCGTGACGACGGCGAGGCGCGTCGCCTTGACCTTGGCGGCGATGCCGACGGCCCTGTCTAGCAGGCCCTTGACGTAGTCGCCATTGTCCATGGCGACGGTTGGGGTGTTGGTGACGACCGTATCGGTCGTCGTCTTGCGTGCAGCCATGATTGGCTTTCTCCATTCTGTCTGGCGGTGACCCCCATCGGTGGGGATCGTTCTTTCTCCGCTACACCTATGCCATACGCTGGACTTATGCGCCGACCGATTCGATCACACCCCGTCTGACCAGGGGTTTCGCGGGCCGCGATTGGCCACCCCGCCCCCCCCACCCCGGGAGTGAGGCCGCCCCCGGCACCACGAACCGACGGAGTCACCCGGGAGGACCCACGGCGACATGGTTACATGCGAGAAATCAGGCAATTCGAGGGGCCCGTTATAGATTCGCCGACCGAGCGGCGCCATAGGCGATGGGGTGGTCGCTGCTGACCTTGGTGGAGCTCGAACGCTGCGGGGGGGGGGGGGCGGGGGGCACGCCCCCCCCCGCGCGGAACACAGAAGCTGTGGATAACTGTGGATAACCTCGTACAACGGATAAGAGCACAGGCTCGAATTCACCGACACAGAGGGGGGGGGACCCCCCGCCCCCCCTCACCGGGGGGGCGCACAGTAGCCCCCCTCGCAAACGACGATCAGCCCGCGTTCCAGCGCCTCGCGAATGACGTCTTGGTGATGTATGCCATGCCGTCGCGAGAAGTGCCTTAAGTGATCTTTGAGCTGGCGAGCCGTGACCGGTCCATCGTGATATCGCACCTTGGAGGCGAGCGACTGCACGGCGCTCTCCTTGAGCGTCCTGTCCTCCGCCAGCTTGCGACGCCCGCTGCTGTGGCCAGCAGCTTCGTCCTTGTCGAGAGCGTCCTGCTTCTGCGTGTCGAGGATGTGTTGTCGGATCCGACGGCCGGTTTCCCAGTCGAGCTGGGACAATGCCCAATCGGCCATCGTGACGGTCTGGCGGTTGTCCATGAGGGCGAGAATCGCAGCCCCCTTGAGCGTGGCGAGCAGGTCGTGTTCGCGGTCGGAACGCTCGCCCATCAGGCCCGCGACCTGCTCGTCGTCCACCAGCTGAGCGAGTTCCGGTTCGTAGCGCATCCGTCGTGGCGAGTAGGGGTCATAGTGTGTCCCCCAGTGCTCGGGTGTCCATATAGGAACATTGAGCCGCCCCGGGTGATCGGGTCGCTTCTCCGGGATCGAGTCCGGGTGCGCCCACGACCAACCGATCCGCTGCGGGAAGCCGCCCTCTTCCAGGTCCTGGCGCAAGAACGACGCAGCCACGCGTGGCTGGATCGAGATCAGCACGGCCATGCGTACTGCGCGCGGCTGCAGGATGCGCTTGCGATCCACCGACGCCGCCGTAGAACCAGTCATCAGCCCCGACCAGCCGGACTTCATGATCTGCACCGTGACGTTCCCCGCTCGGGAGTTCACGTCCACCAGCCACTTGCCCTCGTCGATGTAGAACCCGCAGCCGTCGAGGCGAACCTGCTGGGTGCCGTCGACTCGCGCCAGGTAGTGCTCCACCATCCCCTCGCCCGAGCCGCCCGGTACCGCCAGTTCCACCCGATCCGGCATGGGTTGGGGCATGATCTCCAGCGCCGCTCCCATCGCCTTCGACTTCCCCGCCCCCGAGCTCCCCACGTTCACCCCGATGTAGTCGAGGGTCCCGTTCTCGGGCAGCTGGATCGACGGGTGGACCGACGCCGCGTAGAACGTCTTCACCGCGCACCACAGCGCCGAGGGGTTGACCCGCGACGCCTCGGCCGCCTGGCGGACGTGGGCGAGGTAGGGGCGCGCTTGCCAGAACTCGTCGGGGAGGTTCAAGCTGGGAGGTACCGGATTGGGTCCCGCCGACCGGTCCGCGGCTGAGGCGCCCGTGGTGGACGGGCGCCTCGCCTTGCGGTGCTCCACGATGTAGCGAGTGCGGTCGTCGGCCGTCGGTGCCGTCACCCCCCACTCGTAGTGGATCAGAAGATCGAGGTTGTCGAGCGAGACACCCACGGGCAGGCCAGCGTTGGTCGAGTGAACCCACAGCCGGTGGCCGTCGTGGCTCACCGAGGCCGAGTGGCCCTCGTGGGGCAGCTTGCCCGGGCGAGTCCAGTGCTGGCCGTACTGGTCCGACGAGGTCGCCATGATCCAGCCGTGGGCGGCGAGGACGTCGTCGATCGGCGGCAGCGTCGCTTTCTCGTCGTCGAACCAGTCGTCACCGATGCGCATGGTCGGCGGCGGGACGACTGAGAGCCTGGGTCGCTGGCGTGTGGCGTCGAAGCTGCGCATCACGTCGCAGACGGCGGCGAACTCTTCGGGCGTCGTCCAGGCGATCGAGTCGAAGCCGCCCATCAGGAGCTCCCACGCGCCGCCGGTCGGATGGGTGTCGCCGTTCGAGGGGGCCACCACGACGAAGCCGCCCTCGCCGCGGGTCTCGATGAGCGTCAACCCCTCACGGTCAGCGGCGAGCTTCTCGTTGCCCGGCAACACCCCGTCGCCGCCTACGTGGACGAGGACGTGCAGCCCTCCCGAGGGGGTGCGCTCGGAGTAGCCCGCCAGCCAGCTGTCGAAGGTGTCGCGCGGGCCGTGGGCGTCGAGGGCGTCTTTGAGCCGCGGCAACAGCGGCATCGCCCGGGCCTCGAACTCGACCATCATGAGGCGCTCGGAGATCTGGCCACAGACCAGTCCGAGGCCCGACGCGCGCGCGAACCAGCCGTGCAGGTCGGCCTGGTCGGGGCGTTCGTGTTGGTAGCGGCGCCACTCGCCGAGGGGTCGCTTGGTGCCGTCGCAGCGCACCCGGATCGGACACAACCCTGCGGCGTACGCTTCCTGGGCCGCTTCGAGGATTGGGTTTGGGTTAGGATTCGCCATGTCGGGAGTTCCTTTCGATCGTGGTGTAGTGGCTGACGATCGTAGACTTCACGACAGAGCCCCCGGTCACCCAACACCGGGGGCT
>DASUFV010000070.1:0-11106 GCA_036274415.1 Actinomycetes bacterium | reverse complement strand
CCACTCCTCGAGATCGGCTCTCAGTTTGGGCCAGAGCTCTCGGTCGCCGAGCACCTTGGCCGGGTACAGCATCGCGGCGTAGTGGCACAGCGCGAACATCCCATCCAGCCGACCACCTGCCTTTCGCAGGTCGATCTCTGCCTTCTGGTAGTCCCACCCCCACGAGACGCTGCGCGAACCGGTGCCCATCACGATCGCCGAGCGAACCAGGTCAGGGCGATCGATGGCCACCTGTTGAGCGATTGCGCTGCCGAACGAGATGGCTACGAGTGACACCGGGGGTTCGCACACCTGCTCGATCAGCGAGATGGTGTCAGCGCTGAACTTCTCCACTGGCCACGGCATGGGCTCGTCACACGTCGTCGCACCGATTCCGCGGTTGTCGAAGGTGATGTTGCGAAAGTAATTGGAGAAGTACGGCATCTGGTACTTGTGCCAGTCGGAGCCGAGTCCGCCTCCACCTGCGACCCATACGACATCGTGGTCGCCCTCTCCGAACACCTCGTAATGAATGGCCGCTCCGGGAACTTCGCACATTGGCATGCCGAGACCCTAGCCGGACGCGTCAGTCAAACGGCGCACCACGAGGTCTGCTAGCAGTCGGCCGCGCAACGTCAACACCAGCCGTCCGGTGCTCCACTGTTTGGCGTCGAGCATGCCCTCACTCACGAGAGCGGACGCGGTGCGCTCGGCCGACGAGTCCAAGGTTTCGACTCGGAGCCCGTCGCGAAGTCGAACCTCGAGGAGCGTTCGCTCGAAGGCTTGCTGCTCTGCCGCCAGGACTTCGCGAGCCAGCGCTGGACTCTGGTGAGCAGCCAACCGTTCTCCGTAAGCGCGAGGGTGCTTCACGTTCCACCACCGCACTCCCCCGACATGGCTGTGAGCACCGGGACCGAAGCCCCACCAGTTCGCGCCACGCCAGTACGCCAGGTTGTGCCGGCATTGAGTAGTCGCGCTCCGCGACCAGTTGGACAACTCGTACCAGGAAAGTCCTTCGGAACTGAGCGCCGCGTCTGCGATCTCGTACTTCTCGGCCTGGTCGTCGTCATCGACCGGAGGAATCTCCCCTCGGTCGATCCGGCGGGACAGCGCCGTCCCTGGCTCGACGATCAGCGCGTACGCGCTGATGTGGTCGGGTGCGAGTGACAAAGCGACGTCCAGCGTGCGCTTCCAATCATCGATGGACTCCCCCGGAGTCCCGTAGATCAGGTCGAGGCTGATGTTGTCGAAACCCTCACTGCGTGCCTCCTCGAGCGCCTCAGCCACCCGACCAGGAGTGTGAGTGCGGTCGAGGGTCGCCAACACGTGGGGAACTGCACTCTGCATCCCGAACGAGATGCGGTTGACTCCGGCCGCACGAAGAGCCCGTAGCTGCGTTGGTGTGACCGACTCGGGGTTTGCCTCGGAGGTGACCTCGCAGTCGTCGGTGATCCCGAATCGGTCGATGAGTGCGCGGAGGATCCGCACCTGGTCGTCAGCCGAGAGGAGCGTCGGCGTCCCACCACCGAAGAACACCGTCGACAGCGGCGGAGCGCCCGGCACCACGTCGCCAGTGAGCGCGATCTCGGCGAGCACGGCTCGTACATACGACTCGTGTGACGAACCACCGAGCTCGGTGGCCGTGTACGTGTTGAAGTCGCAGTAGCCGCATCGCGTGACACAGAAGGGGACGTGGACGTAGGCGCTGAACGACGTTGACGCCAGCGACGTGACCGCGCTGTCCGGCAGACTGCCGTCGACCGGCGCGGCTTCCCCCTCAGGTGGGGTACTCGGCATCTACCGTGGCGTGGTTTCGTCAGGGACGAATGCCGGACCGTGCCCAGGCACGATCAAAGCGGGGTTCAGCCGCAGCACTCGCTCACGTGATGAACGCAGGACGCCGGCGTCCGGTGCGTACGGATCCTCCAGCGGTCCTTCGCTCCCCCACCAGAGGTGAGTGAGCACGACCAGACCATGGGCGGTCTGCACCACGGTGCTGATGTCCTGCGGGGTGTGGCCAGGCGTCTCGATCAGGGTTGTGTTCGGGCCGAGCTCGAAGCCCTCGGCAGCCCGGTCCTGCCACACATCACCCTGATAGATCGCCTGGTGGTCGTGGAACCGCGCATTCGGGAACAACGCGGCGTGCAGCGTGTGATCAGGGTGATGGTGACTGAACACGACGTCGGTGACTGCGTCCGGTGTGACGCCAGCCTCCTGCAGGGGTTCGAGGATCACGTCGCGGGAACTGACCATTCCCGGGTCGACGACGATGGTCGCGTCACCGTCGCGGATGAGTGAGACAGTTCCAGCGACACGATCGTCGGCGTATCCGACCGCGATCACGTCCAGTTGCGCAGTCATGCCTTCTGGTACATCCCATCCAGGATCTCGGAGTACATGGTCTCGACCACTCGCCGCTTCACTTTCTGACTCGGCGTCAACTCACCGGTCTCGACGCTGAACTCGTGGTCGAGGACACGGAACTGTTTGATCGTCTCCCATCGGTTGAGCCCAGCATTGAGGTCGTCGATGCACTCCTGCAAGTGCTGCCGGACGTGATCATCCTGAGTGAGAGCGCGATAGTCGCCCGTGACGCCGTTCGCCTCCGCCCACTGAGGCGCTACGTCGGGATCGAGCGTGATGAGCGCGCTCGCGAAGTTGCGCTTGTCTGCATGCACGACGACGTGACCGATGATCGGGCTCAACGCCTTGAGGCGCGTCTCGATCACCGTGGGCGCGATGTACTTACCTCCCGACGTCTTGACCAGGTCCTTCTTGCGATCGGTGATCCGGACTCGTCCACCCTCGTCGATCTCACCCACGTCTCCGGTGGCAAACCAACCGTCCGCGTCCAGCACAGCAGCGGTCTGCTCGGGCATGCCGTGGTAGCCGCGCATGACGCCGGGGCCGCGCACCTGGATCTCGCCGTCCTCGGCGATGCGCATCTCCGTGCCGGGCAGCGGTTCGCCGACCGTGCCGAAACGCCAGTTGTGCGGACGGTTCAACGCGGTACCCGCGCTCGTCTCGGTCAGCCCGTAACCCTCGAGGATGAGCAGTCCAGCCGCCTCGAACCACTCGGCGACCTCGCGACTCAACGCCGCGCTTCCGGACACCAGGTAACGGATGTTGCCGCCCAGCCGGGCTCGGATCTTCTTGAAGACCAGCGCATCGGCGATCGCGTACTGCACCTTCAGCAACCCGACCGGCTCAAGGCCTTGCTGATGGCGACGCGACACTTGCAGGCCAACCGCGAAGGCCCATTGGGCAATGGACGCCTTCGGGCCACCTTCGGAGAGGGCCGTTTGGATCACCCGCGCGCGCACTTTCTCGAAGATGCGTGGCGCTCCGGCCATGAAGGTGGGCTTCACCTCCGCCAGGCCATCGGCGATCTTGTCGACGCGGCCGTCCACCGCCGACGAGAAGCCGATCTGAAGCTGCGCGGCGAGCAGCACCTTGCCGAACGAGTGAGACAGCGGCAGCCACAGGAACTGCACGTCGTCTGCCGTCAGAATCTGGACTGCGTCGACGCACGCACCCTCGTACGTCCAGCACGAGTGGGTCAGCTCCACGCCCTTCGGACGCCCGGTGGTGCCCGAGGTGTAGATGAGCGTGGCGAGGTGATATGGCTCGATGGACGCGATCACCGTGTCGACCTCAGTCGGGTGCTGGCGCAGATGGTCAGCACCCAGGCGAGCCAGTTCGCGCCACGACATCACCCAGTCGCCGTCACCTTCGCCGTCGATCAGGACGACCTTGTCGACGCTCGGCAGCTCAGACCTTCGGGCGCGGAGCTTGGCCAGCTGCTCGGCGTTCTCGGCGAAGACGACTCGACTACCCGAGTCAGCCAGGATGAACGCGACGTCGTCCGGCTCGGTCGAGGGGTAGACCGTGGTGGTTGCGCCGCCCGAACACATGATCGCGAGATCAGCCAGGATCCACTCGTATCGCGTCGAGCAGATGATCGCCACGCGCTCCTCGTTGCGGAGCCCGAGTGCGAGCAATCCGGCCGCGAGGTCGAAGGACTGCTGGCCGACCTGCTCCCAGGTCAGCGAATCCCAGCCGTGGTCGGTCGGGATGCGAATTGCCTCACGTCGCGGAGTTGCCGCGACCCGGTCGACCAGCATCCGCGCAACGGAGCGTGCCGGCGTCGGATACGGATCATCGGCACTGCCGGTGACCGCCCTGGTCATGCATCCTCCCGGGTTCAGGCGTGTGGCCAGCGTAGGACCAGCGGGTCTGGGCCCCACAGAGGGCACGCAGAACTGGCTGGTTACTTCTTGGCGCCAGTGTCCTCGTTCGAGAGCGCTGCGATGAACGCTTCTTGGGGCACCTCAACGCGGCCGACCATCTTCATGCGCTTTTTGCCTTCCTTCTGCTTCTCGAGCAGCTTGCGCTTTCGGGTGATGTCACCGCCGTAGCACTTGGCCAGAACGTCCTTGCGCATCGCACGGATGTTCTCTCGGGCGATGATCCGCGACCCGATCGCAGCCTGGATCGGCACCTCGAACTGCTGCCGCGGAATGAGGTCCTTGAGCTTTTGGGCCATCGCGACCCCGTACGTGTAGGCCTTGTCCTTGTGCACGATCGTGCTGAACGCGTCCACGGTGTCGCCGTGCAACAAGATGTCGACCTTCACGAGGTCGGCAACCTGCTCTCCGCTCTGCTCGTAGTCGAGCGATGCGTACCCGCGCGTTCGTGACTTCAGCTGATCGAAGAAGTCGAAGACGATCTCCGCAAGCGGAAGCGTGTAGCGCAGCTCCACACGTTCCTCGGACAGGTAGTCCATGCCGAGCAGCTGCCCGCGTCGTCCCTGGCAGAGCTCCATGATCGTGCCGATGAACTCCGACGGAGCCAGGACAGTCGCACGCACGATCGGCTCGTGCACTTCGGCAATCTTGCCGGTCGGAAACTCGCTCGGGTTGGTGACGGTGATCTCCTCACCGTCTTCCATCACCACTCGATAGACCACGTTGGGTGCCGTTGAGATCAGATCGAGGTTGAACTCACGCTCGAGGCGCTCCCGGACGATCTCTAGGTGCAGCAGACCGAGGTAGCCACAGCGGAAGCCGAATCCGAGAGCCGTGGATGTCTCTGGCTCCCAGACCAGCGCGGCGTCATTCAGCTGCAGACGCTCGAGCGCATCCCGAAGCTCGGGGTAGTCCGATCCATCAATCGGATAGAGCCCGCTGAACACCATCGGCTTCGGATCACGGAAGCCCGCCAACGCTTCGGTCGCAGGTTTCGGCGCGTCAGTGACTGTGTCGCCGACTCGGGACTGTCGAACGTCCTTCACGCCGGTGATCAGGTAGCCGACCTCGCCTACGCCAAGACCCTTCGACGATTTCGGCTCCGGAGAGATGACACCGATGTCGAGGAGCTCGTGGGTGGCACCCGTCGACATCATCTTGATTCGTTCGCGCGGAGTGAGATGTCCGTCGATCACCCGGATGTAGGTGACCACCCCTCGGTACGTGTCATAGATCGAGTCGAAGATCATGGCGCGCGCAGGGGCGTCCGCAATGCCGGTTGGCGCGGGGATCTGCGTCACGATCTCGTCGAGCAACCGCTCGACGCCCGCGCCGGTCTTGCCAGACACGCGCAAGCAGTCATCGGGGTCGCACCCGATCAAGTGCGCGAGCTCGTCGGCGTACTTGTCGGGTTGGGCGGCAGGCAGATCGATCTTGTTCAGCACCGGGATGACGTGCAGGTCGTTCTCGAGAGCGAGGTAGAGGTTCGCCAGCGTCTGCGCCTCGATGCCTTGGGCCGCGTCCACCAACAGCACCGCGCCCTCGCATGCGGCGAGCGACCGGCTGACCTCGTAGGTGAAGTCGACGTGCCCAGGCGTGTCGATCATGTTGAGCACGTGGTCGACGCCATCCGGGCCAGTCCAGGGCAGGCGGACCGCCTGCGACTTGATGGTGATGCCTCGCTCGCGCTCGATGTCCATGCGGTCGAGGTACTGGTCGCGCATCTGGCGCTGCTCGACGACGCCGGTCGCCTGAAGCATGCGGTCAGCGAGCGTGGACTTGCCGTGATCGATGTGGGCGATGATGCAGAAGTTGCGGATCACCGACGGGTCGGTGGACGCCGCTTGCGGCACTCGGCCGGTAGGGGTCGCGGGCACGCAGCTTCCTTGTCGGACATTGGTGGCGGGGTGAACCCTCATCGTCCCACGGCGCCGACTACTCCCACCCCCACAGGTCGTGCATGGCCCGGCGCAGCAGCGGCGCCATCGGAATCAAGGGCAGCAGGAAGAGCACGGCAGCGGCTCGCGAGTGACCGCCACCCGTCAGGACCTGCCCCAGCGCCTGCATCATTAGCAGGCCAGGAATCACCCAGATCCCGATCGTGATCAGGATCCGAACCGGCCGGGAGAATCGGGGTGCGCGATAGCGCTCGCGCTCCGGCGGGCCAGGACGCACTTCTGGCGGCGTGAAGGACGTCGGCTGCGCGACTTCCATGCCGATCCGAAATGCTCTCGGCTCGGGGTCAGTGGACATGTGCCGTATATCGGCGCAGGTCAGGACCCACCTGAAGGGATGGGCTGGGAAGATGCCGGTTTGGAGCCGTGGGACGCCGCCGGTAACCTTGGGGCTCACGCGATGGGCCGCGATCGGCGCTGCCCCGCGCCACCGACATCACGCAGAAGCCAGCACCACACCGAGAACTGAGGCAGATCAACCGTGGCCAACATCAAGTCCCAGATCAAGCGCAACCGTCAGAACGCCAAGGCGACCGAGCGCAACAAGGCAGTGAAGTCCGAGTTCAAGACGGCGATCCGCAAGTTCCGTGAGGCTGCTGACGCCGGAGACCGCGCGCAGGCAGAGGCGCTCATGCGTGACGCGTCCCAGCTCGTCGACAAGGCCGCCAGCAAGGGCGTCATTCACTCCAACCAGGCTGCGAACAAGAAGGCCCGGATGGCTCAGCGCCTCGCAAAGGTCTCCTGACTCTCCGCTTCACAGCACGTCTGAAGGGCCGCTTTCGCGGCCCTTCGGCAATTCAGGGGCTCGCTCAGCGTTGACGTCTGGCCCGACCCACGGAGATGAGCATGCGCTCGAGCGCGTACTCAGGGTCGACCGCTCCTGTCTTGACGTCGGTGTCGGCCAGAGCCACCGCCTTGATAGCTGCGGACAAGCCCGGCTCGGTCCAGTCACGCGCTTGCGAGCGGAGATCCTTGACCTTCCACGTCGGCGTCCCCGCCATGGACGCCACCGATTCCGCTGCGCTGCCCCTGGGTGCGCTCGCGACCAACGCCAGCTGTCGAAGGGATCTGCCAACGGCGGCGGTGACTACCACGGGTGGAATCCCGGACTCGCGGGCGTGACGCAGTAGCCCCAAGGCCTGCGCGGTGCGGCCGGCGATCACTTGGTCGGCGATGTCGAACCCCTGCACCTCGACGCGTCCGCCGTAGTACCTACGCACGGTGTCTTCATCGACCCTGCTGCCCTTACCGAGATCGCTGACCAGCTGGGCGCAGGCCCCGGCGAGGTCGCGCAGGGTGCTGCCCACGGCGTCGATCAGGACTTCGATGGCTTCGCGCTCGGCGGTGCATCCGAGGTCGGACAGCTCCTGCTTGACGAACGCGGCCCGGTTCTGACGCAGGGCATTGGCTCCCGACGGTGACGTGGGGGTTGCGATCGTGTCGGCGCCGGCCTTCTTGGCAGCCGTCAGGACGGCCTTACCGCCGTTGCCGCCTCCGTGCACCAGCACCACGACGGCCTCATCACTCGGAGCGGCGAGGTACGCCAAGACTTCAGCAAGTGCCGGAGCGACATCGTCGTTGCTCTGCACGAGCGCCTCAATGCCGCCGACCACGACGACCGGAGCACCGCCGAACAGTGAGGGTGACGTGGCGACGGCCAGCTGCCCAGGTTGGACAGACCGAGCGGCCAGCTCGACGACCTCGACGTCGTCACCGGCCTCATTGATCAGCTTCTTGAGCGCGCGCTCGACCAGCAGCTCTTCGTTGCCGGTGATCACCGTGAGGGGTGCTGGAGACATCGGCCACAGCATGTCAGACCGCACCGACCGCGCCGCCAGCCCATTCAGGGCATCGACACCACACGCAGGCCGCCGTCCTCCGCGACGACGGCGACGGTCCCCTGCTGGTCGGTACGCGCGACGACCATCCCTGACGCGCTCAGCGCATCGACCAAGCCAGGGTCGGGGTGACCGTAGGTGTTGCCCTCCCCGACGCTGACCAGCGCCACCGAGGCGTCCACCTGCGAGAGAAAGTCCTCGTCTTGGTACTTCGAGCCGTGGTGGGGAACTTTGAGCACATCGGCACTCGGTACGCCCGTCTTCGTGAGTGCGGCCTGTGCCTCCGGCTCGACGTCACCGGTCAGCAGCAATCGGATGCCACTGACCTCGACGAGCATGGCTACCGACGCATTGTTCGGCCCGGAACCCTCGTCTTGGGATGGCTGGTAGGTCGGGGGCGGCCAGAGGACTCGCCACGTCGCTGCTTTCCACCCGCCGGACTGCCCGACGCTGGCATCGACGACCCGCAATCCGCGCGTCCATCGCGAGGTCGCAGCGACCTGGTCGTCCGGCTCGCGGAGCGGGCTGACCAGCACCGTGCCGATGGCGCGTCCGTCGAGAACGCCCGACACTCCCGCGACGTGGTCGGCGTGGAAGTGCGTGAGCACCAGCAGCGGGACCCGGGTGATGCCGAGCCGATCGAGGCATCGGTCGACCAACGCGGGGTCAGGTCCGGCGTCCACGACCATCGCTGCGTCGTCTCCGAGATTCACCGCCAGTGCGTCGCCCTGTCCGACGTCGCACGCCACAATCACCCAGCCCGCTGGCGGCCATCGTCCCGGGCCGAACTGAACGGCGACGATGATGGCGGCGGCCATGACCGCGATGACGATGACGCGTCTTGGACGCCACCACCGGCGGCGCGCACCGAACCGGATCAGCGCTGCACAGCCAAGCACCATCAGTGCGCCGGTCACTCCCCCGAACCAGCCACTGGGCCACGGCAGCGTTGCCACCGGGCTGGACGCGACCGACTCGGCAACCGTCACGATCCAGGACGTCGGCCATTGCGCGAGCCAGGCGGTGACCGCTGCGGCGGTGGGTGAGATGGGGGCGATCGCCGCCGAGGTCGCACCGAGCACGGTGGCCACGCCAACCGCCGGCGTCGCCAGAACGTTCGCGACGACCGACAGCATTGGCACGTGCCCTGACAGCGCAACGACCAGGGGCAGCGTCACGACCTGAGCAGCGAGTGCGACGGCCAGTGCGTCGCGCAGCGGCCTCGGCCAGGAACGTGGGAGCCGGGCGCTCCACCGACGTGCCAGCAACACCAATCCCGCGGTCGCCGCCACTGACAACGCGAATCCCCAGGACCTGGCCAGCCACGGGTCTGCCAGGAGCAACACGAAGACCGCCGCAAACAGCGTGCGGGCAGCCTGCGTCTGTCCCGCAGCGCAGACCGCCACTAGCGCGAGCGACCCCATGACAGCTGCGCGCAGCACACTCGGTTGCGGCCGCGCGAGCAACACGAACCAGCCGACGCTGAGCACGCCGATGGCGACGAGGGCATAGCTCCTGACGCCCGCCCATCGCGCAAGGAGCAACACGGCACCGACGACGATCGCCACGTTGGCGCCGGACACCGCCGTCAAATGGGTGAGACCCGCTTCCTGAAGATCAGACTCCAGCAGCGACGACATCTCACTCGTGTCGCCCGCTACGAGTGCAGGCAGAAGCCCCCGCACGTCCGCCGGCAACCCCGACACGGCGTCGCGCAGACCTGACCGCATCGTCTCGGCGGCCCGAAGCACGCCGGGTGGCTCAGAGATCGAACGCACCTCGTCCGACGTGAACAAGATGGCGGCGACCGGCTCAGTGCGCTCACGCGGACGCAGTGCACCTTCCACCTCGACGGTGTCGCCCACCCTCAGGTCGTGCCAGCCCTGCGCACTGCCGATCACGAGCAGGGGCGCGCGCACTCGTACCGACTGCGTACCGGACGTCATGTGCTCTACCCGCACCTCAACGACCACCCGCTCACTCAGGCCACTGAAACCTGGTTGCGTCTCGAAGGAGGGATCTTCGGTCAACGTCCCGGACGCGACGACATGGCGATGATCCTCGGCCCACGTGGCGATCGGGTCGGCGTCCAGCTGCGCGATGCGGAATGCCATGGACGCCGCGCTGACGGCACCCAGGATCAGGGCCAGCAGCACCCAGCGTGGCAACGCACGTCTGATGAACGCGCTCAGGAGAAGTACGAGCAGAACAACGACCCACGTCACTCGGGGGTCAGCGAGTGGTGCCACCCACGCCCCACACCACAAGGCAGCGGCCGGCACTGCCAACCGGAGATCAGGTGCCGCGCGCGGCCGCACTCCTACAACCGGACGAACGGTGCGATCTCGGCGTACGTCGCGGGGCCGATACCCGAGACGTCCTGCAACTGCTCGATCGACGTGAACCCCCCGTTCTGCGTACGCCAGTCGACGATGGCTGCCGCCAGCACTGGGCCGATGCCTGGCAGCGTCTCGAGCTCTGTCGCGCTGGCGGAGTTGATGCTCACGGTCGAGGGCGTCGTGGTCGGTGAAGTAGCGGGTGGTTCGGTCGAGGTTCCAGACGGCACCCCGGAGGACGTTGTGGCCTCACCCTTACCAGGAACGACGACCTGCTGGCCATCGATCAGCACTTCGGCCAGATTCAGCGCCGCTGTGTCGCCGCGGGCAGCAACTCCTCCTGCCTCTCGGATGGCGTCGATCACACGCGATCCGGCGGCCAGCTCGACGACTCCCGGACGCTTGACGCGTCCATCGACATCGACCACGACGACACCCGCGGTTGCGGACGCCGACGGTTCCGCGTCGAGCAGCACGTTCTCGCGCTGGTCCGGTGGCGGCGCTGCGGCCTCGGTGCCACGCGGCCAGCCGACGATCACCATGACGAGTGCACCTGCCGCCGCGGCCAGGGCGAGTGACAACAGCCCGCGAACAGCGGCTGCGTCGACTCGCCAGACCGGGCGCGGAGGATCCGGCAGCGCATGGCGTCCGGCCGACAGTTCGTCAAGCTCGGAGCGCGGGGCCTGCGCCTGCTGTTGTTGCGCCGGGGCGGGTCGCTCAACACGCTCGGATGCCTGAATGTCGGCCTCCG
>DASUFV010000069.1:0-9067 GCA_036274415.1 Actinomycetes bacterium | reverse complement strand
GGAGGTGGACGCCGACGGTGCGGTGGCCTCGGCCTCACTCGAGGAGGAGACGAGGGCATAGAGCCCTCCGACCGCGGCGAGCGCGAGGAGGAGCAGTACGGCCGTTGCCCAGGGACTGCGGCGACGGGCGAGCAAGAAGGTCACTGAGGGTCCCCTTGGTGGCTACTGGATGAAGTAGATCGTCGCGAACAGTGCGATCCACACCACGTCGACGAAGTGCCAGTAGTAGGACACGACGATGGCGCGGGTGGCCTGGTCATGGTCGAAGCGTCTAGCGATGTAGGTCGTCGTCAGCACGAACAGGAATGCCAGCAGACCGCCGGTGACGTGCGCAGCGTGGAAGCCCGTCGTCAGGAAGAACACCGAGCCGTACGCGTCGCTGAGCGTGAGCCCCTCCTGCACGAGCATCGTGTACTCGAAGATCTGACCGGCGACGAAGAACGCGCCCATCAGGTAGGTGATGACGAACCACCGACGCAGGCCGCGGACGTCTCCGCGCTCGGCCGCGAAGACACCCATCTGGCAGGTGAGCGACGATGACACCAGAACAGCGGTGTTCAGAGTCGCGAATGGGATGTTGAGGTGGACGTCCTCCGGCGGCCAAGCATCAGGCAGCGTGACCTGCCGAACCGTGAAGTACATCGCGAAGAGAGCCGCGAAGAACATCAGCTCGGACGAGAGCCAGACGATGGTCCCTACGCTGACGAGATTTGGCCTCTGGGGCGCCTGAATCTGGGCAGGCTCGGCCACCGCTGCAGTCGACACGCGCCCGATTATGCCGACTAGGGGGGTACTGCGGTGAGAGGGGGCGCACTTTCTTCCACGGGGTGTTGCGCAGCGCCACCCACGCGGCCCCCACGCGGCCCCCACGCGGCCCCCACGCGGCAGGGACGCGGCGCCGATCCTGCGTCAGCACTTGCGTCAGGACCGCCTATTGACCGACCGCCACAGCCAGACCAGACCTGGATACGATCGACCGCGAAAGAGTCGCTGGCACCGGACGCGAGCGACCTCGAGAGCCCAGGAGCGGCATGGCCGACGACGCGCTGCAGGTCCTCGTGTACAGCGACGACCGCAACACCCGCGACCAGGTTCGCATGGCGCTCGGACGGCGTCCCGCCGCTGATCTGCCGCCGGTCGAGTACGTCGAGGCTGCTACCCAGTGGGCGGTGATCGATCGGCTCCGCAAGGGAGGCATCGCGCTGGCGATCTTGGACGGCGAGGCGGCACCGTCCGGCGGTATCGGCGTGTGCCGCACGGCGAAACAAGAGGTGTTCAACGCGCCGCCGATCATGGTGATCATCGCAAGGCCGCAAGACCAGTGGCTCGCGTCCTTCGCGCGCGCGGACGCCGTGGTCTCGCATCCGATCGAGCCCATCGCTACCGCCGCCGCGGCCGCCGACCTGCTCCGTGGTCAGGTGGCCGGCGGCAAGGCGTCCTAGTAGGGCACGCGACTGTGAGCACGTCCGGGCCAAGTTGGTCGAGTGTGCTTGGCGCCCTCGTGCGCGGCGAAGACCTCGACACCACGTCTGCACAGTGGGCACTGGGACAGGTGTTCGCCGGGGACGCCACCGATGCTCAGATTGCCGCGTTCGCCGTGGCATTGCGCAGCAAGGGTGAGACGCCGGAGGAGATGACTGGTCTTGCCGCGGCGATGTTGGACGCCGCGCACCGGATCGACGTACCGGGCGCACTCGTCGACATCGTTGGCACCGGCGGAGACCGCTCGCACTCGGTCAACATCTCCACGATGGCTGCCCTCCTCGTTGCGGGCGCTGGTGAGCGCGTCGTTAAGCACGGAAACCGTGGGGCGTCCAGCGCCTGTGGCACGGCTGATGTGCTCGAAGAGCTGGGTGTGGTGTTGACCCTGACGCCCGAGCAGGTTGCCGAAGTCGCTGTCGAGGTGGGCATCACGTTCTGCTTCGCGCAGGTGTTTCACCCCGCGATGCGTTACGCAGCGGCCCCGCGCAAGGAGATCGGCGTCCCCACGTCGTTCAACTTCCTCGGGCCGCTCACGAACCCTGCACAGCCAGTGGCGCAAGCCATCGGATGCGCCGATCTGCGTATGGCTCCGGTGATGGCGCAGGTCTTCGCAGAGCGTGGCTCGTCAGCTCTCGTCTTCCGTGGCGACGACGGCTTGGACGAGCTGACCGTCACCACGACGTCGTCGGTGTGGCGCGTGGCGGGTGGTGAAGTGACAGCCGAGACGGTCGATCCGAATGCACTCGGCATCTCGACCGCTCCTGCCGACTCGTTGCGGGGTGGGGACCGCGCTCACAACGCTGCCGTCGTCCGCGCCCTGTTGTCCGGTGAGGAGCGCGGGCCGATTCGCGACGCGGTCATGCTCAATGCGGCTGCGGCGTTCGTCGCGGTCGATGACGCCGCCGGCAAGGGCGGGCCTTCGGTCACGCCGCTGGACGACGCTCTGCGCGCGGGTCTGGAGAAGGCGGCATCGTCGATCGACAGTGGCGCGGCAGCCAACACTCTGGACCGCTGGGTGAAGGCGACGCAGGCTCGAGCCAGCTGACCGCTGCTGAAGAGGCCCCTGACGCTTTACTCAAGGCCCAGCGAGAAGGCGGCCTCGAGGTCGTGCTTGCTGTACGCACGAAACGCGATGTGCGTCTCGGTGTGCACGATGCCGGGGATCTTTGCCAGCCGACCGGTGATGACTTCGGCGAGCTCGTCGTGCGCGCGCACTCTCACCATGGCGATCAGATCGACGCCGCCGGTGACCGAATACACCTCGCTGACCTCTGGGATCTCGACGATGCTCTCGGCAACGGAGGGAATCTGGTCGACGTCGCACTGGACGAAGACGATGGCGGTGATCATGCGAGGCCTCCCGTCTGAAAGAACGCGTCGGGGCCATCAAGGCTCAGCCCCGACTCTAGTCCGCGCGAGCCGTATCGGGGACTCGCCCAGACGCCGTCCAGACGAACCAGTCGGGCGCCCGCGGAGTCGAGCCAGCGCAGCAGGCACTCGGCCTCTTCTGCCGAAGCGGATGGAAAGCCGGCCGGCGACGGCAGCACGTGATCGGCGCCTGTCCTGATCGACTCGACGAACGGGGCTGGCGCGACACCGGGTGGCGCGGTGCCGGCGGCCGCGAGGCGCCCGTGCCGGATCACCACGATCTCCCAGCCTTTGTCGGGAGTGGGACGCGCCGCCACGATTTCTGCGCATCGGCCGAGCGCTCGGAGCCGCTGGGAGCGCGCGGACGCCGCAAGCAGCGCCCGCAGGCGTTCGCGATGGGGGACGGCGTCCTCGAAGCGCTGCTGGGACGCCATGGGCACCATGCGTTTGGTGGATGCCACCACGATCGGGCGGGCGTCGTCGGTCATCGCCAAAGCGGCTGCGGCCACGATGTCGCCGTACTGGTCGGGGGACTGCCGGCCCTCGCACGGTGCGCCGCAGCGGTTGATCTCGGCCAGCATGCAGGCGGCGCGAGTGGAGCGGGTGGACAACGGCGTCGTGCACTGACGCAGGGCGAAGGCCTCGTGGACGGCGTCCCGTGCCGCCTCGGCCTGCCGCTTGGAGCTGAACGGACCGAGGTAGACCGTGTCGTCGTCTTTGACCTCGCGGACGATGGACAGGCGCGGGAAGGCGTCGACGGTCAACTTGAGGTAGCTGACCTTCTCGGGGAACCGGGAGCGGCGGTTGTAGGGCGGCTTGTACTCGGCGATCATGCGCAGCTCGCGCACCTCGGCCTCGAGCAGCGTGGCGCAGGGGAGTGGCACGACCTCTTCG
Organism: Actinomycetes bacterium; assembly: GCA_036274415.1. Lineage (GTDB taxonomy): Bacteria > Actinomycetota > Actinomycetes > JAHEKZ01 > JAHEKZ01 > JAHEKZ01. The sequence continues at coordinate 5,323 of DASUFV010000069.1, read as the reverse complement.
GCCGCAGCCACCATCTCGGCCATGCGGCGGCGTCCCTCGGCGGCGGTGAAGTACTGCTTGACCCGCGCACGCATGTCGACCGACTTGCCGATGTAGAGGACGCGGCCGCGGCCGTCCCGGAAGAGGTAGACGCCGGGGCCGCGTGGGACGCCGTCGGCCAGGTGGCGCTTGCGGGCTTGCGCCGGATGCACCCGCGTCGAGAACGTCGTGAGCTCGTCGATGGTGGTGACCCCGAAGCAGCCCACCCGCTCGAAGAGGCCGTGCAGCACATCGACGGTGGCCCGAGCGTCCTGCAGCGCCCGGTGGTTAGGGGTGGTGCGGGCGTGGAACAGCTGGGCGAGAGTGCTGAGCTTGCAGTTGGGCGCCTCGTCGCGGTCGAGGACGCGGCGGGCGAGCCGTGCAGTGTCGAGCACCGGGAACCGCGGCCACACCAGCCCCTGCTGTTCGGTTGCCGACTTCAGGAAGCTCACGTCGAACGGCGCGTTGTGTGCCACGAGGGTCGCGCCCTTGGCGAACTCGAGGAACGCGGGGAGCACCGCACCGATTCGGGGCGCTCCGGCCACTGCGGCGTCCGTGATGCCGGTGAGCACCGAGATGAACCCGGGGATCGGCATGTCGGGATTGACGAGGCTCTGGAACTCGCCCAGCACCTCGCCGCCGCGCACCTTGACCGCCCCGATCTCGGTGATCGCGCAGGCAGCCGGCGACCCGCCGGTGGTCTCGAGGTCGACGACGACGAACGTGAGGTCGACCAGAGGCGTCCCAAGGTCGTCGAAGGACAGCGGAACGGCCGCGCCGATGCTCGGGTCCGCCGTCATGTCTGCGACGGTAGGGGGGCGCACCGACAGGGTTCCGTACCCACGCCGTTGCGTGCTCGTACGCTGATGCAGGCTCCGGCCGCTTGGCCCGCCGGACGCGACCTTTCTCGATCCCTGGAGGACTCTGTGGCGACGCCGCCCCCCACAGACCAGACCCGCTGGCGCTGCGCCCAGTGCGGCAACCTGACCCGTTTCGACGTGGTCCGGGTCAGCCGCACCCGCGAGTACTGGCACCAGGACCTGTCGGGAGCCCCGGTGGTCGAGGAGACCCAGGAGCTGGACGGCTCGATCGAGTCGGTGAGCTGCCGCTGGTGTGCTGGCGGCGGCCAGGTGGAGGTGGTGGCGCGTCCCGCCGATCCGGCGGTTGTCGGTGGTGCCTCGTAACGTCCCTCGGGAAGAAGAGAAAGCACCGAAGGAGACCGCCATGATCATCGACTGCGACACCTGTGCAGTCCGGGGGGACGCCTGTGGCGACTGTGTGGTGGCCGTCCTGTTGGGCGCTCGGCCTGAGCTGAGTTTGGACGAGGAGCGAGCGATCGGCGTCCTCGCGGACGCCGGCTTGGTTCCGCCACTGCGGCTGGTGCCCGGCGAACCGGGCGAAGGCGAACAGCCTGTGACAGATCCCACACCCTCTGTGACCGACGACACAGTTCCACGGAGCACGCGCGCTGTTTGATCCGTTGCCGTTCTGTTACTAGGGTCTCCAGCGAGCCTGCGGCCATCGCCGTCCCACCGACGACACGCCGGCTCCCGCCGAGTCCAGACTCGTCGGACGCCGTGAACAGCGAGCACATGCGAGTTCATGGCCGATGACGTTTCGGAGCCGGGGAACCACATTCCCTGGGGCGAATCGGCGCCGAGAGCGCGGGGCGTGTCCCTTCGTTTGAAGCGCCGTAGGGCGACTTCCCCGCCCGAGCCCGTCAGCTCACCCGGTAGGCGGAAGAGGGAGAAGGAGAGCCGCCGTAGTGGCGACCCGTCCGTCGTTGTCGCGCGCCCTGGCGCTGTTGGTAGCCGCGACACTCAGCATCGCAACGATCACCTTGGTCCCCGGCACCGGAGCCGCCGACCCCGACCTCACCATCGAAGAGGTGCAGGCCCGCGTCGACGCCCTGTACGAGGAGGCCGAGGCCGCCACCGAGCGGGCCCACGAGATCGACCTCGAGGTCGCTGACGCCAAGCGGCGTCTGGACACCCTGCAGGCGCAGATCAAGAAGCAGGAGCGCGAGTACGAAGGCCTGCGCGAGGTGCTCGCCGATATGGCCGCCGACATGTACGCGACCGGCGGCATCGACCCGTCGATGCAGATGATGCTGTCGGCCGAGCCCCAGGACTTCCTGCTGCAGGCGCAGTCGCTCGACCAGGTGATGCGCAGCCAGGACGCCGATCTCCGTCGCGCCGAGACCGCCGGGTTGGCGCTCGAGCAGTCCAAGCTCCGCGCCGACCAAGAGCTCGAGCGGCTCCGCGGCCTGCAGGAAGAGGCGCAGAAGGAGAAGGACGCCGCCAACGCCAAGCTCGAAGAGGCCAAAGAGCTGCTCTCGCGGCTGAAGGCCGAAGAGCGCGAGCGCCTCGAACGACTCCAGGAGCAGCGCGCCGCCGCCGCAGCAGCCGCGGCGCGTGCCACCCCCGCGGCAAGCAACCCCACGCCGACGCCGACGATCTCTGGCAGCGGGCGCGGTGCAACCGCTGCCGCGTACGCCAGGGCACAGGTCGGCAAGCCGTACGTCTTCGGAGCAGCTGGCCCCAGCGCCTTCGACTGCTCAGGTCTGACCATGGCGGCATGGGCGTCCGCCGGTGTCGGCCTGCCGCACGCAGCGAGCGCGCAGTACGGCATGACGACGCGCGTCGACTCGGGCAGCCTGATTCCGGGCGACCTGGTCTTCTTCTACAGCGACCTGCACCACGTCGGCATCTACGTCGGTGGCGGCATGTTCGTCCACGCCGCGAACCCCAGTGACGGCGTGGTGATGGAAGGTCTGTTCTCCAGCTACTGGCAGTCGGTGTACATGGGGGCTGGCCGAGTCTGACCGGACGGGTCTAGGCGGCGTCCGGCGCAGATCCCGCGTCCGCTGGCAGCACCTACCATCGACGAGTGAGTCGATCCGGTGGCGTTCCGCGCGTGAGCACCGCTGTGCGGATCGCTGCCCCGCTGACGGCCGCGGCACTCGTGCTGAGCGCTGGAAGCGGCTTCGTGGTGGGCCTGAACACCGTCGAGAACGAGCCAGAACCGGTCGCCGGCAGTGGCGCGTTCACCGCGTGGGCCCAGGGGTCCTTCGACCGGGGGATCGAGCGAGTCACGAACGCAATGGCCAACGCGCAGCTGCGCAGCAGAGGCGAGGCAGTGCTGGGCTCGAGCGCTGCGCTCTCGGGCGTCCCGTTCACTGCGCTGGACCTGCGACTGGCCAAGTCCGCCGGACCGACCGCGGACGACGCCAAGCGTGGCCGGTTCACTGCCCAGGCGATCGTCGAGTACCGCCTGAAGGTCGACGGCGTCCGGGTCGGGCGGCGTGCGGATGCGGTGTTCCGGCTGCAGGACGGCACGTGGAGGCTGGTCCGGCTGCAGCCGTCCGGGCTCGACCTCTGGGACCACGAAGCGGTACAGACACTGCGCGCGGGACGCGTCCTCGTGATTGGGCCGAGCGGTGACGATCGCTTGCAGCCGCTCGCTGACACCGCCAAGACCGCGCGGGCGGACGTCGCGCGCTTTTGGTCGTCGCGGTGGCCCGGCACAGCCGTCGTGGTCTTGCCGTCGAGCGCGAACCTGCTCGACCCGCTGCTCGGCACGGCGTCCGGTAGCGACCAGGTGGCTGTGACTCGCTGGGAGACCGGGTTGGACGGCCCGATCATCCGCGTCCTGGTCAACCCGATGTACTACGACCGAATGCTGCCGCTGGCGCGTGAGATCGTCCTGCGCCACGAGATCACGCACGTCGCGCAGGACGCGTTGCCGCAGGGTGGGACGCCGAACTGGCTGTCCGAGGGCCTTGCGGAGTATGTGGGCTACCGGGGATCAGGGGTGCCGATCGCGTACATCGCGCCGAAGTTGTTCGAGCAGGTGAGAGCCGAGGGAGCCCCGGACGACCTGCCGGCCGACTCCGACTTCAACTTCTCTCGCAGCCAGTCCGAGCGACGCATCGCGTACGAGTCCGGGTGGGCCTTCTGCCAGATGGTGGCCGAGCGGTACGGCGATGACACGCTCGTGCCGTTCTACGTGGCGGTGGCCAAGGGGAAGGGGTCTGAGGAGGACCGCCTGGACGCCGCGGCTCAGAAGGTGATGGACACCAGCTTCGAGACCCTGCGCGACCAGTGGCGGGCCTGGCTGGACGCCAACGCATGACGAGTCGCACTGCCGCCGTGGTTGTCTTGGTCGTGCTCGTCGTGGCCCTGGTCGGAGCACTCGCGCTGCTCGTGCCTTGGGGGACCACGGCGTCCATGACCGGTTCGGTGACTCCCGACGCGACGGTCGACTTCAGCAGCGACGAGATCGCAGTGGGGGACCGGTTGGCGCGGCTGCTCGTCGTTCCAGGCCTGATCTCGACGGGCGTGAGCCTGCTGCTGACCATGCTCCTTGGACTCACGCCGCTGGGCGTCCGGATTGCCGAGGCGGTGGCGCGTCCGCTGGGTGGCGGTTGGGTGTGGCAGGTGCTGCTCGGAGGGTTGGCGTTGCTGCTGATCGTGCGGCTGGTCACGCTGCCGTTGTCGGCGTGGGGGGAATCCGTGCGACGCACGCACGGGCTGTCGACGCGAACCTGGGGCGCGTGGTTGGTGGACGTCGCCAAGGCGTTCGGCATCTCGGCAGGGATCGCGCTGCTGGCGCTCACCGTGCTCATTGCGCTGGCGCGACGTTGGCCGGACTGGTGGTGGGTGGTCGCCTCGCTCGGGGCGGCGGTGCTCGTCGTCACGGTGTCGTTCCTGTACCCGCTGCTCATCGAGCCGGTCTTCAACAAGTTCACGCCCATGGAGGACGGGTCACTGCGAACGAGCCTGCTCGAGTTGGCCGAGCGCGACGGCGTCCAGGTCGATGACGTGCTTGTTGCCGACGCGAGTCGACGAACGTCCACGCTCAATGCGTATGTCTCGGGCTTCGGAAGCAGTCGGCGGATCGTCGTGTTCGACACGTTGCTCGACCAGGCGCCGGACGCCGAAATCGAGTCCGTCGTCGCGCACGAGCTGGGGCATGTGAAGAATCAGGACGTCGTAGTCGGCACGGTGTTGGGAGCTCTCGGCGCGATGACTGCAGTGGTACTGCTGTATCTGTTGTCAACGTGGAGTGGGTTGTTGGAGTGGCTCGGGATCAATGGCTTGGGCGACGGTCGGTCGGTCGCGTTCCTGCTGGCGTTCATTGCAGTGTTCATGTTCATCTCGACTCCCGTGCAGAGTGCTGCGAGCCGTGAGATCGAGGGACGCGCGGACACGCACGCGCTGGACCTCACCCGCGACCCTCAGACGTTTGCTGAGATGCAGCGCCGGCTTGCTGTGACCGCGAAGTCGGACGTGACGCCGAACCG
>DASUFV010000068.1:0-9680 GCA_036274415.1 Actinomycetes bacterium | reverse complement strand
GTCGGCTGGCGAGCGCTGGCTGGTCGATCAGCCTTGGTTCGCGAGACATGCAGCGTGCGCGCGATGCGGCAGAGAGTCTGGGTATGCGGGTAACCGGTGTCAGCAACGAGGACGCGTGCGCCAACGACGGCGTAGTAGTTGCCGTCCCCTGGCATGCGCACCGCGAAACTCTCGCCACACTGGCACCTCACCTGGCCGGCCGCGTGGTCATCGACGCCGTGAACCCCTTGGGCTTCGACTCACGTGGGCCCTTTGCCCTTCGGCCGAAGGCCGGAAGCGCCGCAGAGGAAGCCGTGGCATTGCTGCCACTCAGCACCGTTGTCGGTGCCTTTCACCATCTCTCGTCCGAGCTGATGCTGACGGACGCTCCACTCGACAGTGACGTCCTGGTGCTCGGCGACGATCGAGCGGCGATCGGTCGGGTGATCGCGTTGATCGACAGCATCGAGGGGTTGCGAGGGGTGTACGCGGGTCGCACGCGCAACGCGGGTCAGGTGGAAAGCCTCACAGCGAACCTGATCGCCATCAATCGGCGATACGGCATTCAGGCTGGAATTCGTGTGACCGGCCTGCCGAACTGATCCGCTACTGGTTGGCCAGTGGTAGCGCCGTACTAGTGGTACGAGTGCTCTTCGCCCGGATAAGCGCCGCTGACGACGTCCTCAGACCACGCGCGCACCGCGTCTGACACCACCGATCGCACGTCGGCGTATGGGCGCACGAATCGGGGACGCGGCCCTGCGGTGAGCCCGACCAGGTCTTGCCACACGTTGACCTGTGCGTCACATCCGTTGCCGGCGCCGATCCCGATGGTCGGGATGGACAGGGTGTCGGTCACCCGGCGCGCGAGGTCGGCCGGCACGACTTCGAGCACGACGGCGAATGCTCCAGCCGCCTCGAGATCCTTGGCGTCGCGGATGAGCTGCTCGCCTGCGCCTCCTCGTCCTTGCACGCGGTAGCCGCCCAAGGCGTTCACCGACTGCGGCGTGAGGCCCAAGTGCCCCATGACAGGGACGCCGGCGCCGACCAAGGCCTCGACCTGAGGCAGGACGCGCTGGCCGCCCTCGAGCTTGACTGCGTGGGCGCCGCCCTCCTTCAAGAACCGTGCCGCCTCTGCCAGAGCCTGCTCGGAGCCGGACTGATACGAGCCGAAAGGCATGTCGGCGACGACGAGCGCACGCCGCGTGGCGCGTGAAACGGCGGCCACCAACGGCACGAGCTCGTTCATCGTCACTGGGATCGTCGTGTCGTAGCCATAGACCACGTTGGCCGCCGAGTCGCCGACGAGAAGCACGGGGACGCCCACCTCGTCGAAGATTCGCGCGGTGATCGCGTCGTACGCGGTGAGCATGGGCCACCGCTCGCCGCGTTCCTTCGCGGCTGCGAGGTCGTTGAGCGTGACGCGACGGGAAGCGTCGCCACCGTAGAGCTGTGGCCGGTCTGCTGCCGAACTGGAACTCATGACTGATCCTTTCGCCTCGAGGCCGTGATTGGTCCCCGGACTGCATCCATGGTGGCACCAGGACGGGCAGAACCCAAACAGGTCAGCAAACGATCACGCGAACGGCGTCAACCCGCACGCACTAGGCAGCGTCGGCGTCCCGCGTACCAGCCAGTAGCTCGAGGTACGACTCGCGCCAGTGCGCGATCGTCCAATTGCGCAGCACCTCGTCGAGCTCTCGCCAACGTCGCTTGCGCTCCGGGAGCGTCATCGTGATGGAGCGGTGAATGGCTTCGGCAACCCCGTCGATGTCATGCGGGTTGACCATCACCGCACTCTCCAGCTCGTGGGCCGCGCCGGCGAAGGTCGACAGGATCAGGACGCCAGGATCTTCCGGATCTTGAGCGGCGATGTACTCCTTGGCCACCAGGTTCATGCCGTCGCGCAGCGGTGTGACGAGACCGACGCGTGCCGTTCGGTAGAAGCCGGCGAGCGTTCCCTGTGTGTACGTGCGGTTGACGTACCGGAGCGGAACCCAGTCAGCCTCACTGAACCGTCCGTTGACCGCTCCGGACTGCCGTTCCAGCTCGGCTCGGATCTGGCGGTACTCGGGCACCTCGCCGCGTGACGTCGGTGCAACCTGCAGGTACACCGTCTGCCTGCGGTGCTCCGCGTGCCGCTCCAGAAACCGGCCGTACGCGGTGAACCGGTCGTTCAACCCCTTGGAGTAGTCGAGACGGTCGACGCCGATCACCAGCCAACGCCCCCTCATCGACTCGCGGAGACGTCGAACGGTCACCTGCTGGGACGCCCGCATCGCCTGTTGCGACACGAGGTCGCGGTCGATCGAGATGGGGATGCACTTCACGAGTGTGCGAGTGCCGGACGGCATCGTCACGTAGTCGTCGTAGGTGACGCTCGCGCCCGCCGTGCTGCGCAGATAGTCGATACAGGCTTGACGGTCACTCTCGGTTTGAAAGCCGATGAGGTCGTAGTCGGTCAGCGCCTCCATCAGCGCACGGTGACCCGGCAACGCGACGATCAAGTCCGGGGGAGGGAGCGGCGTGTGCAGAAAGAAGCCGATCCTGGCGCGGACGCCCTCTTCGCGCAGGAGCGCCGCCAGGGGCATGAGGTGGTAGTCCTGCACCCAGATGAGGTCGTCGTCTTTGATCATCGGTGCCAGCAACCGGGCGAACGCCCGGTTGACCTTCTGGTAGCCGCGATAGGTGTCGCGTCGGTAGTCGACCAGGTCGAGGCGATAGTGCAGGAGCGGCCACAGGGTGCGGTTGGCGAACCCGTTGTAGTACGCGTCGTACTCACGCCGCGCAAGGTCGACGGTCACATAGCGAATAGGGCCCTCGGCCTGCTCTCGAGGCGGCCCGGGCTCGTCCACTACCTTTCCCGACCAGCCGAACCAGATGCCGCCGTTCTCGGACAGTGCCGCGTGCATTGCGGCGGCAAGACCACCCGCTCGGGTCTCCCGGGGAAGTGCGACCCGGTTGGAGACCACGATGAGCCTGCTCACGAGGCGAGCTCCCACGGTTGGGACAGTCGCATCGCGATCATGATGATCCCGAGCATCGAATAGGTCTGCGGGAAGTTGCCCCAGGACTCACCCGTGTCGGGGTGCAGGTCTTCTGACAGGAGTCCGAGGTGGTTGCGTCGGCTGAGGATGTGCTCGAAGAGCTCGCGCGCCTCGTCTTTGCGGCCCACCCGAGCAAGCGCATCCATGTACCAGAAGTTGCAGAGGTTGAACGACGTCAACGGCTCACCGAAGTCGTCGGCGTCCACGTACCGGAACAGGTAGTTGCCGCGCTTCAGTTGCTTCTCTACCGCGTCGAGCGTGCCCAGGAAACGTTCATCGTCGGGGGCGATGAACCCGAGATCGGCGAGGGCGAGCGTGGATGCGTCCAGTCTGCTTCCACCCCACGTCTCCATGAAGGCGCCCGTCTCTTGGCTGTACGCCTCACGCAGGATCTTCTCGCGCATCACGTCGGCGCGCGAACGCCAGTGCGCGGCCCGATCGCGGTAGCCCAGCTGCAAGGCGATCTTCGCCAGACGGTCGGCAGCCACCCAGCACATCACGCTCGAGTACGTGTGCACGCCCTGGCGGCCCCGGAACTCCCACAGCCCGGCATCGGGCTGGTCGAACACGGAGTACGCGAGATCTCCGGAGCGTTCGAGCTGCTCGAACGCGCGGACGTCACCTGGTGTGGTCAGTCGCTGGTCGAAGAACAGGTGCGTGGACGCCATGACGACACTGCCGTAGACGTCGTGCTGCTTCTGCAGGTACGCATCGTTGCCGTTGCGCACGGGAGCCTGCCCGCGGTAACCGCGCAGGTGCTCCTCGACGTTCTCGGTGAGCGCCTGCTCGAAGTGGATGCCGTAGACCGGCTGCATCTCACTGCCAGAGGCGAGCGTGTAGATGTAGCCGAGGAAGTCCTCCATGCTCTTGGTCGCACCGAGCTGGTTGAGAGTGCGCACGACGAACGCGGCGTCGCGAAGCCAGCAGTACCGGTAGTCCCAGTTACGACCCGTGTCGGGTGCTTCGGGAAGGGACGTGGTGAGCGCGGCGACGATGGCGCCGGTGCCTTCGTACTGGCAGAGCTTGAGGGTGATCGCCGCACGAATCACGGCGTCCTGCCACTCGAAGGGGATCGACAGTGAGCGCGTCCAGGACTGCCAGTAGTCGAGGGTGCGGTCGTATGCCTCGCGCGCGAAGGAGTCCACCGACGAGGTGAGGCTCTCGTCCGGTCCCAGGACCATGTTGACCGGCCGGTCAAGGACGAACGGGAGCTCTTGCTCGATGAACGGAACGCGGATGTCGCTGGTGAGCCGAAGGGTCATGTCCTTCATCACCCATCGGATGTGGCTGCTGCCAGTGGTGTACTCCGGCTCCCGTGCTCCCCATTCAGACAGGGGACGTACGCGCACCGTTATGCGTGGGACGCCGGCAACCGGTCGGATGCGCCGAACGAACATCACTGGGTGGTAGAGCCGGTCCCAACGCCGAAACCGAGGCGAGAAGTCGATGATCTCGAGCGCGCTGCCGTCCTCGGCGGTCAGCGTGGTCGACAACACAGCGCTGTTCGTGAGGTAACGCTGCTCGCTGGACACCTGACCTTCCAGCTCGATCTCGCAGACGCCGTATCCCTCTCGCGTCGGTTCGAGCAGCGCACAGAACGATGGATCGGCAGCGAGGTGGGGGAGACATCCCCACACATACCGGCCCTGGCGGTCGACCAGCATTCCGACCGTGCCGTTACCGATCACCGCGAGGTCGAGCGACGACTGTTCCGGCGTCATCGACGTGCCTCCTCGGGGATCTCGGCCAACCAAGCCCGGACAGCCTCAGGATCAGAAATCCGGTATGTCGCGACGGTATCGTCACGCGGCCCTACGAGGATCGAGGTCCCGCCGTACCGGTGTGCCGCCGCGAAGGCGAACTCGTCGGTGCGGTCGTCCCCCACCACGACCGGGCGTCGGTCGCTGAACGGGGGCTGCTCCATGAGTTCGTCGAGGGCGAGCCCCTTGTCGAACGCGGCAGGTCGCAGCTCCTGCACGAGGACGCCGGGCTGCACTTCCAGCGTGCCACCGGCCTCTTCGGCGATCCGGCTGGCCAGCGCCACAACGGCGTCCTCGCTCTGAGGTGCGTCCCGGTAGTGGATGGCGAAGCCGTACCCCTTGTCCTCGATCCATGCGCCGGGGATGTCGGCGATCCCGGCGTCCGCCAAGGAGTGCAGCTTCTTGATCGTCTGGTCGTCCGCGTGGTGCATGCGGACGCCCGACGGCCCACGTACTTCGGCGCCATGGCCGCCAGCAGCGAAGGGCTGCCATGACCGAAAGACGCGATCGATATCAGACAGTGGCCGCCCGGAGATGAGCGCAACCGCACCGTCCAGCGCCTCACTGACTGCTTCCAACAGCAGGATCAAGCCATCGGTCGCACGTACGAGATCGGGATGCGACTCGAACTCGAGCAGTGTGCCGTCCACGTCAAGAAACAGCGCGCAGGGTGTCGTGGCCAGCTCTGCCCAGGTCGGAGCCGGCGGCAGCGCGCTCATGGGCTGCGAGGCCCCTCGAGATCTTCCCGCCACCGGTTGGTGATCGGCAGCCGACGATCGCGACCGAAGGCCTTAAAGGAGATCTTGGGGCCGGGCGGGTATTGGCGACGCTTGTACTCCGCGCGGTCGGTCAGCGTGATGACGCGGTCGACGAGTTCGGAGTCGAACCCTGCTGCGACGAGGTCGGACGCGCCGCGGTCCTGTTCGACGTAGTCATCGAGCACGTCGTCCAATTCCGCGTAGTCCGGAAGCGAGTCGGTGTCGAGCTGTCCAGGCCGCAGTTCTGCAGATGGAGGCTTGGTGATGCTGTTCGGAGGAATGGGTGGTGTGTCGCCGGACTTCTCGGCAGCAGAGTTGCGCCACCGTGCGAGCTCCCAGACGAGCGTCTTGGGGACGTCTTTCAGCGGGGCGTAGCCGCCCACGGCGTCGCCGTACAGCGTCGAGTAGCCAACCGACAGCTCACTCTTGTTGCCCGTTGCCAAGACCAGGTGACCCTCTTGGTTCGACAGGCCCATGAGAGTGGTCCCGCGCACTCGCGCTTGCAGGTTCTCCTCGGCGACACCGCTGAGTGGAAGGGCCTGAAGGAAGGCGTCGACGACCGGTGCGATCGAGATCTCGCGGAAGTTCAGGCCTGATCGTCGTGCGAGTTCGGCGGCGTCGTCCCGGGAGTGCTGGGAGCTGTAGCTACTGGGCATGCCGACGCCGTACACGGCGTCCGGGCTCAGAGCGTCGACCGCGATCGCTGCCGTCAGCGCGGAGTCGATGCCACCTGACAATCCGATGAGCACGCTGGAGAAGCCGTTCTTTCGAACGTAGTCGCCGAGCCCGACGACGAGTGCCTGATAGACCTCTTCGGAGTCGTCCAGCCGCGGTTGTGATGGGGCGATGGCCGCCCCGTCCGCGAAAAGGTCGAGCAGCAAGAGCTCGGGAGAGAACTGCGCGGCGCGAGCAAGAGCGTCGCCCGATGCGTCCACAACGAGTGAGTCGCCGTCGAAGACGAGTTCGTCTTGACCGCCGACCATGTTGACGTATGCCAGTGGCATGGACGCCTCACGCGCTCTGCGCGCGCAGAGCTCCAATCGAGTGTCGTCCTTGTTGCGTTCGTACGGCGACCCGTTGATGACGACAAGCAGTTCAGCGCCGGCCTCGGACGCCCATGAGACCGGTCCGCCTTCCTGCCACATATCTTCGCAGATGATCACTGCGATGCGGTGCCCCGCCACGTCGACCACACAGGGGTCGCGCCCGGGGACGAAATACCGAAACTCGTCGAACACTCCGTAGTTAGGAAGGTGGTGTTTGGCGTATCGCGCGATCACCTGGCCGTCTCGGATGACCGCCGCAGCGTTCTGGGGGGAGTGCCGTGGCCGGCCGAGTCGATCGACGTGGTCGGCCGCGCTGTCGAGGTATCCAACGACGACCGTGGTCGAGCCGCAGCCAAGCGACTGCAGGCGTCCGGGCAAAGTGTCCAGGGTGCTCTTGGACGCTTCGATGAAGGATTTGCGTAGGGCGAGATCCTCGACGGGGTAGCCGGTCAGGAACATCTCAGGAAAGACGACCAAATCCGCCCCAGCTTGCGTGGCTTCGACGGTCCGCGAGGCGACGATTTCGGCGTTCCCGCGCAGGTCGCCGACGGTCGCGTTCTCCTGGACGAGTGCCAGACGCAGGGGACGTGCATCTGACTGGTCGGTCACGTCTGCAGCCTAGTCTCGGCCGTTGGACGCCCCGAGATACCGTCGCTGCGTGCCTCGTTGGCTGTTGACTCCGCGCTGGGCGGGCCTTGTCCTCCTACTTCTCGTGGTCGTCGCAGCATGTGTGTGGCTCGGTCGTTGGCAGTGGCAACAGGCGCGCACCGAGGTCGTTCGCAACCCCCCGGAGGGCGTCGAGCCGCTTGCCCAGGTCCACGCCCTCGGAGCACCCGTTGACGTTGATGAGGCCGGTCGCCGCGTCAAGGTCACCGGAACTTTCGACGCAGAGCGGCAAGTACTCGTGGTCGACCGCCAGCAGGGGGATGAGCTCGGTTCATGGGTCGTGACCGCCATGACAGTCGAGTCCGATGACGGTGAGGCGGGCACCATCCCCATCGTTCGGGGATGGCTACCAGCCGGGGAGAGCGCTCCACAACCTCCTCAGGGTCAACAGCAAGTCGTAGGTGCGCTGGAGCCGTCGGAGTCGACCGGACTCCGAGACCTCGACCGTGAACCCCTCGGTGAGGGCGAGGTCGAGATCGTGTCCTCGCCCGAACTGCTGTCCCTCTGGCGTCCGCCGCTCTACGAGGGATACGTCATCCAAGAACGCCCTTCGCCGTCCGAGCCATTGGAGCTCGTGACTCCGCCGGCGCGGGTATCGGTGAACACCGACTGGCAGAACCTCGCGTATGCGATCCAGTGGTGGTTGTTCGCAGCGTTTGCCATCTTCTGGTTCGGTCGCCTGGTGTGGCTCGAGGCCGAGGACCGACGGATGCAGCAAACCGAGTCGTCGAGTGAGGCGAGTGAGTCGAGTGATTCAGATCTTGGCAGGATGACTACGCCCCCTCACCCGACGACTGGGCCTTCAGCCCAAAGGGAGCACTTGTGACCGCGCCGGACGATGTCAAACGTGTCGAGTCAGCCTTGACGCGGTACCGCGTGATGGCGTGGCTGGCCGGTATCGGGCTCTTGCTGCTGTGCATCAACATGTACGTGCGCTACGTGCTCGACGAAGACACCATCCTCAACCTGGTACCTCGGGTGCACGGGTTCATCTACATTGGCTACCTGGTCACTGTGATCGATCTCGCGACGCGGATGCGTTGGTCGTGGACGCGTGGCCTCCTGGTGGCGCTGGCCGGGACGATTCCCTTCCTGTCGTTTGTCGCTGAGCACCGCGTGACCAGAGAGACGAGGGAGCAGCTGGCGGCGGCGTAACGTCACCGAAACACGGTCCGGTCACCATGGCCAGCATGGACAAGCAGCAGGAGTTCGTCCTTCGGACGACCGAGGAACGCGACATTCGGTTCATTCGCCTCTGGTTCACCGACGTGCTCGGTTACCTCAAGTCGGTTGCGGTGGCTCCGGCCGAGCTCGAGGCGGCGTTTGCGGAGGGCATCGGATTCGACGGGTCGGCGATCGAGGGTTTCGCCCGGGTTTCGGAGTCGGACATGCTCGTCAAGCCCGACCCGACGACGTTCACAGTGCTTCCGTGGCGCGGCGCACCAGGTGTCGCACGCATGTTCTGCGACATCCAGATGCCGGATGGTGCACCGTCGTACGCCGACCCGAGGTATGTCCTCAAGCGCGCGCTCGGTCGCGCAGCGGATATGGGTTTCACGTTCTACACGCACCCGGAGATCGAGTTCTTCCTCTTCGAAGAGCTGCCCGAAGCGGGTCACGCCCCTCGTCCGATCGACAACGGCGGGTACTTCGACCACACGCCAACGTCACTGGGTCAGGACTTTCGGCGTGACGCCATCACGATGCTCGAGTCAATGGGGATCTCGGTCGAGTTCAGCCACCATGAGGGTGCGCCGGGACAACAAGAGATCGACCTGCGATATGCAGACGCCCTGAGCACTGCGGACAACCTGATGACCTTCCGCACGGTGATCAAGGAGGTTGCGCTCTCCCAGGGACTATTCGCCTCGTTCATGCCCAAGCCGATTGCCGACCATCCCGGTTCAGGTATGCATACGCACCTTTCGCTCTTCGAAGGTGACCGCAATGCGTTCTACGAACCCGGTTCGGACTACCAGCTGTCGAAAGTGGCCAAGGGCTTCATCGCCGGGCTCCTACGCCACGCGCCCGAAATCACGGCGGTCACGAACCAGTGGGTCAACTCGTACAAGCGGCTGTACGGCGGCGGCGAGGCGCCCGCGTACGTCTGCTGGGGTCACAACAACCGGTCCGCCATGGTCCGGGTGCCGATGTACAAGCCGCAGAAGGGCCAGAGCACGCGCATCGAGGTGCGCACCCTCGACCCGGCGTGCAACCCCTATCTGGCCTTTGCCGTGCTGCTCGCAGCTGGGCTGAAGGGTGTCGAGGAGAACTACGAGCTTCCTGACGGCGCCGAGGACGATGTCTGGTCGCTCACCGAGTCGGAGCGTCGGGCCATGGGCATCGAGCCTTTGCCGCAGAACCTGGCAGAGGCGATCGCCGCCATGGAGCGCAGTGAGCTCGTAGCCGAGACGCTGGGGGAGC
>DASUFV010000067.1:0-9880 GCA_036274415.1 Actinomycetes bacterium | reverse complement strand
CTATCGACTCTCATTCGGACGAGACGTGGAGCTGGTGTGCATTGACACGTCGCAGGACGAGGAGAACGAAGACGTTCATCGATACTTTCAGGACTCCGAGCACCGCGCGTGGCTCGAGCATGTGTTCCAGAGACCCGACGTGAAGTGGAGAATTCCGTTCTCCCATCACCCGTGCTTCTGTGCTGGCCCAGCGCACCACGACGATGAAGAGATGATCAGAGACCTCGTGCCCCTGTTCCAGCGTGGAGGAGTCCGTCTCGCGCTTGCGGGGCATGAGCACAACTTCCAGATCAGCGAGGTCGACGACGTGACGTATGTCGTTTCTGGGGCTGGGGGGAAGGTGCGAGAGGAAGTTCCAGAACGCCTCGCCGATGCCGGAACAATTGCCTGGACGGGTCAGTCACACCTGCTGCATGTCAACGTGGAAGGGCAGGAGATATCGCTGACTCCATTCGCGGCTCTCGATGGTGATGGTCGCCCGCACCGAATGACGGCGTTGAATCGGGACAACGAGGTCGTCTATCCACCTTTCGCGCTCAGCGCGAAGGACTCCACGCGGGGTGTTTGATTGGCTCGACGCCTCGGTGCGCCTGGCCGTTTCACCAATCCCCGTGCCGGGAATGGTGTTGGCATGAAAGCAGCGGGCTTCATGGCGATCCTCATTGGAGTCATCGCCATAACGATCCTGGTCGCAGTGTTATGGGCGCGTCGGGAGCGGCGAGGACCACCTGACTAACGGCCTCGCGCGAGGCCCCTAGTCAGATGGCAGGACGCCTGGCTTTCGCTACGGCGTGGTTCTGCGGTCGTTCCGCCTCGAGCGGCGCTCAGCACGAGTGTCGCGACGCCGCATCCCACCGCTTGCGTAGGCCTCGTCCCTATCGGTTCTCCGATCGCCATCGTGGTAGCCGCGGCGGTCTTCGGCACCGAGCGCCACGCCAAGGATGAGCATGCCAAGACCGAGGCCGAGGTGCAGCCAGTTGTCCGCGTCGTTCAGGGGAACGAAGTCTGCGTCCGAACCCTGCTCGACCAGCAATCCGTAGAGCCACAGCCCCAGGTAGATCACGCCGCCACCAATGAGGAATGTTCTGGCTCCGGACCAGCTCATGGCGAGGGCAAGGCCCACTACACCGAACAGCAGGTGGACGAGGTTGTGCAGAACGGAGACCTCGAAGATCCCGAAGAGCATCGCGCCGGACTCGTGCCCAGCGAACTCCATCTGGCTGTAGTCGGTGGTGATCCCTGGGACGAACCCGAGCGCACCGACCAACAGGAATGCAACTGACACGATCGTCGCCACTAACTGCATTTTCGTCGCCGTCATTGAGCGGCGGTCATCTACTCCACGACCTCGCATAGGACTCAACCCCCATAGATGCCTGTGGTTGCTGTGACCTGAGATACCCGACCGAGTAGGGGTCAAACCCGCACAATCGCATGGAGTCCGGAACGTGGCCGCACATGACTAGGCCCCGGACGCCTGCGCGACCGGGGCCTAGTTCTTTGGCTCAGAATGCCTTGTCAGTGATTGGCCCACTTCTTGCCGGCGCCGACCACGGATGCGAGCGTCAGGATTGTCGCTGCGCTGCCTAGGACGGTGACGACCACGCGAGCCTTGATGTCATCCATGGACGCCCCTTGTCAGTTGCCCATCCACTTGGTTCCGGCACCTACTACCGAGACCAGGACGGAGATCACCGCAGCCGCGGTAGCGGACTGCATCACCATCTTCTTGCTTGCCTTCATGTTCACCCCTCGATGAGTCCCCGAGACGACGAGGCCCTTCCCGTTGACCTCTCGCTGAATCAAGCATCGGGGCGAAGAGGCGCTGGCCCACGTGCCGAATGGGTGAATCCCTAAGAGCTCCTGGCAACTGGGGCAGCCCAGGATGACTAGTCCCCAACCACCCCTTGGCTCCCCAGGTGGGGCTCAGGAGAAGGCGACGCTCTCGGTGGCGACGATTCCGGCTTCACGTCCGGGGGCCCGATGCGACTGCCAGTACAGGTTGGTGTGGTCGATGACCTTCTCCGGCGGCGGAGCGCCCCATTCCCGGGCGTCCTCGGTGGTGTGGGCGTCCGAAACCAAGATCGCGTCGTACCCGCGGACGATGGCGCCGTGAAGTGTTGACCGGATGCATTCGTCGGTCTGGGCTCCGCAGATCAGGAGCTTGCCGATGTTCTGCGCCGCGAGGACGTTCTCGAGGTCGGTCTCTTCGAACGCGTCGGCGTAGAGCTTGTGCACTACTGGCTCCGACTCGTCTGGTCTGAGCTCAGGGATGAGCTCCCACCCGGTACTTCCCCTGGGCAGGTTGTCGCCTGAATCCTGCACCCAGACGACCGGGACGCCCTCAGCCCGGGCTCTCTCAACCAGAGTCCCGATGTTCTTGACGACCCTGTCCCGGTCGTACGTGCCGGCCAGAACCTGATTCTGCGCATCGATCACCGTCAGTGCTGTCTGCGTGCGCCCAGCCAGTGTGCTCATCGAACTCCCCACGAGATCCGTTGTGACGTCTTCGAACGTAAGACTTGGAGCCACGACGCGCCACTGTTCAGTAGGGTCCTGATCAGCACGGGCTCTGCACCCAGGGAGGGGTTATGACCCAGTCACGCTTGGACGCGGTCTACGGGGCGACGAGCTCCGCCGAGCTGCAGAAGGCGTACGACGAATGGGCGCAGTCCTACGACAGTGACATGGCGGACGTTGGTTATCGCCACCCCGCTGTGGCACTCGCCCTCCTCACCAGATATTTGGCCTCCGGAGAAGCGCCGATATTGGACGCCGGCGCCGGCACCGGGCTGGTCGGGGAGCTGCTTGCCGTCATGAGCTACCCGGACGTCGATGCGCTCGACGCGTCTCAGGGCATGCTGGACGTCGCACAAAGCAAGGGTGTCTACCGCGAGCTGTACCAGGCCTTTCTCGGGGAGGCCCTTCCCCTCCGCACAGACAGCTACGCAGCGGTCGTCAGCACCGGCGTTTTCACGGCCGGCCACGTGGGGATCGAGGGCTTGCCCGAGCTCTTCCGCGTTGTCCGCCCCAATGGGTTTGTCGTGCTTTCTGTGAAGCTCACAGTCTGGGATGACGGTTTGGCTGACTACCTCTCCGACCGCGAACGCGACGGCATCCTCCGGATCCGTGAAGTGACTCCGCAGTACGCGTCCATGCCCGCTGGTGAGGAAACCTCACCCTGCGTGGGCGTCGTGGCCGAAGTGGTCGGCGGCTGACCGCTAGCTGGCTGCCCTCGCAAGACCGACTGACGCGATGTAGTCGTCGTCCGCCCGCTCGAAGAACGCACCCACGACATCCTCGATCTCATCGAATCCCTGCGCGCAGAACAGCAACGGCTGGTAGTGGGTGATGTCGTACTGCTGGGTGCCCATGCGTGCGATGTCGAGCGGCAACAACTCAGCCTGCGCCATCTCTTGGATTTCACCGTAGGACGAGAGGAGACCAGCGCCGTACGTCTTGAGGCGACCATCCTCTTGCAGGACGCCGAACTCCAGACTGAACCAGAAGACCTTCGAGACGAACTCGAGCGCCTCATCGCTCTCGACGCGTCTGGCTGCCTCGCCAGCTGCTCGGTACAACGTTGCGAATCGAGGCGACGCAAGGCAGTTGCCGTGCCCGACGACCTCGTGAATCACATCAGGCTCTGGTGTGTACAGCGGCACCGAGTGGTGCCGTATGTACTGCGTCGAGTGGAAGATGCCGTCGGCGAGCGATCCGTAGAAGTCGCGGAGCGGCACTAGACCGGCAGCAGGGTGGTATCTGAAACCCGTCTGAGCCTCGACGAGCGCGCTGACCTCGCTGAGCTGAGGGATTCGATCGGTTGGAAGACCTAGTTCTCGTTGCCCACTGAGGAACTCGTTGCATGCGAGCTGTTGGTGCAGCGGTTCGAGTTCTCGGCAGACCGTCCTCCACACTTCGTGCTCGTCCTCGGTGTACTCAACAACTGGCAACGGGTCTCCCGGCGTCCAGTCGGTGGCGGCGGCAGCGATGGCGTTGCGGCGCGCGCGGTACTCATCGTCCGAGACGCCGGGGTGGTCGTCTCCGAGAACCACGACCACTTCGCCGTCGTCGTTCTTGCGGACTGGGGCATACAGCTGACCCTCGTCGAACATGGCGCACCTCCACAACCGTTTGCCCAGCCAGAATGCGTCATTGTGGCCATTCACGCCAAGTAGGCCAGTCCATATAAGACGAATGGCACATGACCCTTATGCTGTGGGGACATTCGGCCCTTCGAGGGGCTATCCACCCCGTGAGGAGAGACCAATGGCAGACGTGGTGGACGAGGTGGATCGCGCGATGGTGCGGCTGCTGGAGACCGACGCCCGACTCTCCATGCGTGCGATCGCTGCAGAGCTGAGCATCTCGCGCGCGAACGCCTATATGCGGTTCAACCGGCTGGTCGAAACCGGGGTCATCCGCGGCTTCACCGTCGACGTCGACCACGCAGCACTCGGTCTGCAGACGTCCGCCTACGTCGAGGTCAGCATGGAGCAGAACGCATGGCGTTCGGTAAGGGCGGCACTGTCGAAGATCGACTCAGTGAAGTACATCTGTCTGCTCAGTGGAGCTTTCGACGCATTGGTGCTGATTCGCACTCACGACAACCACGAGCTTCGTGATGTGATCCTCGACGACCTGCAGAGCATCGATGGAATCACCAGCACGCGCACCCTGCTCATCTTCGAAGAAGTGCGATCTCAGTAACCGGCGACTTGGAGCGCGAGCAGTGCACCGAGCTCCTGACACGCATTGAGCCCCTCCTTCGTTGGCGCACCGACGAGCGAGACGTCCTCGGCAACTTGCTTCCACTGCATGCCACCGGCGATCTTGTGAAGCGCGCGGATCGCGCCTGACGTGTCGTCGTTTCCATGCACGTAAACGCCGTAGGGCAGTCCCACCGTGACCTCGAGACAGGGGTAGTACACCTGGTCGAGAAAGTGCTTCATCGCCCCAGACATGTAGCCGATGTTGGCCGGCGTCCCGAGGACGATGCCGTCCGCTTCGAGGACGTCTGCTGGTCCCGCGGATAGCGCTGCACGCACTTCCACCGCCACCCCTTGCACCTCGGGATGGTTGGCTCCCTTGATGACTGCCTCCAACATCTCCTGCACGGCGGGTGACGGCGTGTGCTGGACGATGAGCAGACGACGGGGCATGCCCCAATGGTGCCTTGCAGCTTCCGGCTCGCCACCACTGCCCGCGGTTTCGGCCTAGGCTGACGGCCACACGACGTTAACCGGAAAGGCGAATGATGAGCAATCCCGACGGCACCTTCATCTACATCGGCACGTACCCCGACGAGACAGCCGCGCGAGTGGACTACGACGTCGTCAAGGCGCTTCACGCCGTCGATGCCGTTGGCAGCTTCGACGCGGCAGTCGTCACGAAGGACGACAAGGGCAAGATCCACGTCAACAAGGACGAAACGGCGACTCGGGCCGGCGGCTGGATCGGCGTTGGGGTCGGCGCGCTGGTCGGCATCCTCTTCCCTCCGGCGATCCTGGCGTCCGCCGCCGTAGGCGGAGTGATCGGCGGTGTCACCGGACATCTCTGGAAGGGCATGTCGCGCGCCGACGTGAAGGAGCTTGGCGACACGATCGACGCCGGAGAGGCAGCGTTGGTCGTCATCGGCGAGCTGACCGTGTCCGAGGCGCTCCAGAAGGCTGAGCTGCACGCGCTGAAGGAGACCAAGAAAGAGGTCGACGCCTCGTTCAAAGAGCTCGAGCGGGCCATCAAGGCGCAGTAGTCAGCCCGCCGTTCCTGCACCGGGGGCGGAGGGGCGCGTAGGTTCGGATCATGGAAGAGGTCCGACTCGCCCCGAGGTCGCCGGACGATCTCGCACGTGTTGTTGGGCAAGAACGGTTCCAACGACTGATCAGCTCGGACGCAGAGGCAATGCGCTCTGCGCTGCGCGGGCGAAGCGTCATCAACATCAACTCGACCCCCGCGGGCGGTGGCGTCGCCGAGATGTTGCAGGTGTTGCTGCCGCTGTCCAGGGGTCTTGGCGTCGATGCTCGATGGTTCGTGATCGATGGCGACGAAGCCTTCTTTGAGCTCACCAAGCGGCTTCATCACATGCTGCACGGCTCGGCCGGTGATGGGGGCGGGCTGAGCGGAGATGACGCGCGACACTACGAGCTGGTGATGCGCCGCAACACCGAGGCTCTATCGGCCAATGTCGTCCCGGGTGACGTCGTCGTCCTACATGACCCACAGACCGCTGGCATGGCAGAGCACCTGCACGCCATGGGAGTTGCTGTCGTCTGGCGATGCCATATCGGCACCGACATCTCCAACGCATGGACCAAAGAGGCTTGGACGTTCCTCCGGACGTACGTCGAGCCTTTCGTCCAGGGTTACGTCTTCACTCGACGGCAGTACGCGCCCTCATGGGCTGCAGACGAGCTCGTGCACGTGATCCGTCCGAGCATCGACCCGCTGGCGCCGAAGAACGCCGACATGCCACGCGAGCAGGTCGAGGCGATCCTGTCGTACGTCGGGATCGTCGACGGCGCGCGACCAGAGCCCGTTCCCTTCGACCGGGCGGACGGTTCTCCTGGCCGCGTCGAACGCTTCGCCGACATCACGAGGACCGGCCCGCCACCGGAGTTCGACGCGCCCTTGGTCGTCCAGGTCAGTCGCTGGGACCCGCTCAAGGACATGGCGGGCGTGATGCGCGGCTTCGTCGAGCACGTGCTCGACGGATCAGATGCTCACCTCGTTCTGGCCGGGCCCGTGGTCACCGCCGTTGCTGATGATCCCGAGGCAGCGGCAGTGCTCGATGACGTCGCGCGGGCATGGCGCCGACTGCCGCACCACCAGCGGAGCCGCGTGCAGCTCGTCTGCTTGCCGATGTCCGACCTGGATGAGAACGCGGTCATCGTGAACGCTCTACAGCGCCATGCGTCGGTGGTGGTGCAGAAGAGCCTGGCTGAAGGCTTCGGGTTGACCGTCACCGAAGCGATGTACAAGGGAACGCCGGTGGTCGCGTCAGCGGTCGGCGGGATCGTCGACCAGATCGAAGACGGGTCGAATGGCTTGCTGGTCGAGTCGCCCACAGACCTCGCCGAGTTCGGCTCAGATGTCAGTCGGTTGCTCGACGAGCCGGGGCTCGCGAAGAAGCTCGGCGAGGCGGGGCGCGCAACTGTGATCGACCAGTTCCTGCCCGACACCTCGCTCGGTCGCTGGCAGGAACTGCTGGTTCCGCTGTTGGACAAGGCGGCGTCTACGTGACTCGGTCGGCCGAAGTGGTCGTCGTCGGTGCTGGGTTTGCCGGTCTCACCGCCGCTCGAACACTCTCCGAGGCAGGAGTCGACGTTGTGGTGCTGGAAGCGTCCGGTCGAGTCGGCGGTCGGACTGAAACGGTTCAGCGCAACGAGCTCTGGCTGGAGGCAGGCGGACAGTGGGTCGGTCCCGGCCAGCGCCGCGTCCTGGCGCTCGCCGAACGGCTCGGCGTCGAACTGTTCGACACCCCGTCGACGGGTATCACGCTCGAACGTCGGGGCGGGGGATGGCGGGAGATGGACGCCGACCCTGAGTACGCCGACGTGGTTACGACGATTGACGCCCTCGCGTCTGACATCCCGTCCGACGAGCCGTGGCGGGCTGCGGACGGCGAGCGGCTCGATGCCTTGACCGTAGGGGAATGGATCGCGCACAACGTGCCCGAGCCGAAGCGAGCGGCGGTGCGCCAAGTCCTCGAAGGGCTGATGACGGTTCCAGCGAGCGAGATGTCGATGCTGACTTTGCTGCACGGCGCGCGCACCAGTGGGTCGCTTGCTGCGGCTTTGGGGATCGAAGGAGGTGCCCAAGAGCAGCGGCTGGTCGGTGGGCTGCACGAGATCGCTGTTCGCATGGCCGATCAGCTGAGCGATGCGATCAGACTCTCAACGCCGGTACGACGCCTGCAGCAGAGTGACACCGGAGTCGTCGCCATTACCGACGGGGCCGAGTATGAGGCTCCGCATTGCATCGTGGCCGCTCCGCCGTCCGCGTGGACGTCGATCGAGTTCGCTCCGGGCCTTCCGGAGGCGCACCAGCGGCTCTCCAGCGTCATGCCGCTGGGCTCGGTGATCAAGCTGCAGCTCGTCTATCCCAGACCGTTCTGGCGGGACGCCGGGTTGAGCGGCCTCGTGATCGACGACACCGGGCCGTTCGCGTTCATGGTCGACAACAGTCCGCCCGACCGGCCGGAGGGAGTTCTGGCGACGTTTCTGTCTGCGGGGGAGGCACGGCGCTACAGCGATCGCAAGCTGGGCAGCGATGCCGTCGACATCAGGCGACGCATGTTCGCCGAGCACGTGCAGAACGTGTTCGGTACCAGTAGCCCGGCGCCGATCGACTACTACGACCGTGACTGGGCGTCGGTGCCCTGGATCGGTGGTGGTTACTCCGGTGTCATGGCTCCGGGTGGCTGGCTGTCGTCCGGACCTGCCTTGCGACAGGCGGTTGGTCGTCTGCACTGGGCGTCAGCGGAGTCGGCCCTGGCCTGGAACGGCTACGTTGAGGGGGCGATCGAGGCGGGCGAGCGGGTCGCCCGTGACGTGATCGCCCAGCTGGATCGCTGACCTACCGCGGCCGGAGGGGCACAGCCTCAGCAGAACTTGCCGCAGTCGGAACCCTCGGTGTCGACCACTCCGACGGGCGGAACAACCACGCGTCGTTCGCCGGCCTTGCCGCGCAGGTAGATCTTGCGCAGAGCAACGTTGTTGTCACTTGACCCTTCGAGCAGCACGTCGTCGGGATTGGCGCGCACCTGGACGAAGTACTTGCCGTTGGGCAGGTCGGTGATCTCGAACGACTGACCGGGGCGGGCCTGGGTGTACGTGTCGCCCCACCCGGTCTGGAGCACCTCGCGAATCCAGAGTGACCCTTCTTCACCGCACGCGGTCGAGAGATCGGTCAACCACGGCCGCCACGCCGCGCCGTCGACGGTCAAGTCGATCGGATCGGTGGGAGCGAGGCAAAACGCCTCCTTACCACTGTCGAGCACCTTGACCTTCTCGTCGTCGAGCAGCGAGTAAGCGGCAAAGTCCCGGAAGTGCCAGTGGTCGTGCAGGTCTCTGTTGTCGTACTCGAGCGTGCCGGCGTCCACCTTGCCCACGACTTCGCCGTCTTCGTAGAAGTACTGATACGCCTGCATGGTGGTCGACTCGGGTTCGCGGAAGCCCTCGACCATCAAGATGCCCGGCCCCGCGTTCCACGCGGTTGCCCCGAAGTTGAGGAAGCTGCGCCCCGTCTTGCGGTTGCGGATACTCATTCCCCACGCGGGCAGCGCCTCGATGTCGGGCAGGGCGGAGTCGGGCGGAACCGTGATCGGCATCGACGCCGCCTCGGCCGACGCCGTGGGCTCTTCTAGCGCCGACGCCGCTGCCTGGCGGTGACCACCCTCGTCCGTCGACTCGACGACGGTCGCCGGTACGGTCACCGAAGCGTCCTCGGACGGAACGCCCAAGGCTGTGCGATACGGCTCGGCAATTGAGACGGTCAGTTTGTACTCGCCCTCTTCGACCCGAAGGTTCTGACCCACCGAGAGCCGAGCATCAGACCCCCAGCCCTCGTCGATGCCCCAGACGGCGCCTCTGGTGAGTGGAGAGGCCCAGCACCCGATCGGGTATTGAGGGACGTCAGGTCCGTTGTCGTCCAGGCGCTCCTGGTAGTAGGAGTTCGGGCAGAAGGTGCGTACGGCGTCCTAGATCGGCGTGCCGTCCTGCTCGGTCAGCGAGGTCTGGATGAACGCCGGCAGCCCTCGCTGCAACTGTGGTTCCGGTACGCCTGGGATCGAAAGTGTGTCAGTGACGTCGCCGGAGGCGTCGCGTACGACCTGCGACAGAGTCACGGGGTCGGCGTACGTCGCTCGCTGCGCCCACAGCTC
>DASUFV010000066.1:0-6427 GCA_036274415.1 Actinomycetes bacterium | reverse complement strand
GGACGAGGTTGCCTCGACTGGTCGGCATCGAGATCGTCCCGTCGACTTCCTCGACGGAGTGGTGTTCTCGTCGGACCGCATCGTCGTGACCGTCGGACGGTTCGTGGACGAAGCGCCATACCTGTCCGACTACACACGCCGGCGCGTCTATTACCGGTCACTGGAGCACCGCAGCAGCGACTTCCTCACCACCCGCGACTACATCTGGCGGTGGGACACCGACTGGTTCTGGTGCTCGCGTGCGCTCGGCGTCCAGCACCCCTTGGTCCGACCCTTCCTGCCGCGGCGCCTGCTCCGAAGCGACGTGTACTGGAAAGTCGTGGGCTTCGAGCGCCGTCATGGGTGGAAGGCCGCGTTGGACCAGCGACGTGGCAAACCCGAGCGCGAGCCCGTCATCCAGGACGTCGAGGTTCCGGTCGACAAGTTGCCCGAGTTCCTGGACTTCTTCGAGTCGGAGATCGGGATCAACCCCGTGTGGCTATGCCCCCTGAGGCAGCGCAACGCCGATGTCACCTGGGACCTCTACTCGCTGGACCCCGATACGACATACATCAATCTGGGATTCTGGTCGTCGGTGGAACGCAAACCGGGCCAGCGTGAAGGCCACTACAACCGACTCATCGAGGAAAAGGTGACCGCGCTCGGAGGGCGCAAGTCTCTCTACTCTTCGTCGTACTACACCGAAGAGGACTTTTGGCGTACGTACAACGGTTCGCAGTACCAGCTGCTCAAGAAGGAGTACGACCCGCAAGGACGCTTGCTCGACCTGTACGCAAAGTGCGTCAGAGATCGCTGAGGAAGTGAGGACGCAGATGTCGAGTTCCTCGATCGCCGGAGCCTTCGGTCGCGTGCTGGGTGACCGCCCGGGCCTGCGACTGACGGCATACGACGGCAGCAGCTTCGGCTCCGACGACGCGGAAGTGACCCTCGACATCCGGTCCCCGGAGGCCGTCCAGTACGCAGCCACTGCACCCGGTGACCTCGGACTCGCCCGTGCCTACGTCAGCGGTTCGCTCATGGTCGAGGGAAGCTTGCACCGCGCCCTCACGTTGCTGGTCATGGATGGGTCACAGGACGTTCCGATTCGCCAGAAGTTCGCCACGCTGCGCGACCTCGGTGCATGGGTGCTACGGCGCCCGCCCATCCCACCCGAGGAGTCGTCGCCTCCCTGGCGCCGTGGTCTGCGGCACAGCAAGGCACGGGACGCCAAGGCGATCTCTCACCACTACGACGTGTCCAACCGCTTCTACGAGATGGTGCTCGGCCCGTCCATGACGTACACCTGCGCGGTGTATCCGGACGCCGACGCGTCACTCGAGACCGCGCAGTACACCAAGTACGACCTGGTCGCACAGAAGCTCGCGCTCGAACCTGGAATGCGACTGCTCGACGTCGGCTGCGGATGGGGCGGCATGGTGATGCACGCCGCCGAGCACTACGGCGTCAAGGCGCTCGGTGTGACGCTGTCGCGGCAGCAGGCCGAGTGGGCGCAGAAGGCCATCGCAGAACGAGGGATTGCCGACCGCGCCGAGGTTCGTTTCCTCGACTATCGGGACGTGCCCGAGTCGAACTTCGACGCAGTGTCATCAATCGGTCTCACGGAGCACATCGGACGCCGCAACCTCGGCGACTACTTCACTCGGCTAGCGGCAAAGCTCCGCCCCGAGGGACGCCTGCTCAACCACTGCATCACGCGTCCCACGACACGGGAGCGCGCCCGGGCGGGCGGGTTCATCGATCGTTACGTGTTCCCCGATGGCGAGCTGCACGGCGCCGGAAGGATCCTCTCAGCCATGCAAGACCACGGCTTCGAGCCTCGCCATGAAGAGAACCTGCGCGAGCACTACGCCATGACTCTGCGCGACTGGGGCAGGAACCTGCAAAGGCATTGGACCGAAAGCGTTGCCGAGGTCGGACTCCGCCGTGCTCGCGTCTGGGAGCTGTACATGGCGGCGTCCCGCGTCGGCTTCGACATCAACAAGATCCAGCTGCACCAGATCCTCGGCGTGAAACTCGGCAACGCCGGAAGTTCAGGATTCCCACTCCGCCCCAGCTACTGACCGCCGCCCAACCCCTTCTGGCCAGCCAACCCCTTTTGGGTGCAACGACGCGTTCCCTCCATATGACGGAACTTTCACAGAGTCATCACGCACATCAGAGCCATTGACGTCGCCTGAACGCGACGTAGAGGACGAGCGAGAGCCCGACCCAGATGACGGTGCTGGTCCAGAAGCCACTCGTCGCTGCGAAGCCTGGATACGGGATGTTCTGCCCGTAGAAGCCGGTCACGGCCGTTGGTACCGCGATGATGGCCGCCCACGCGGCCAACTGACGTGTCACGGTGTTTAGCGAATGATCGTTCAGCGCGAGACGCGTTTCGTAGATCGTCGTGATGAGGTCGCGTAGTCCCTCGATCGTGTCGTTGACCCGCAGGACGTGGTCGTAGACGTCTTGGTAGTAGGGCTGCATGCTCGGCCCGATGCTGGGACGTCCGTTCTCTTCGTGCCTCATCAGCCCGCCGACCACTTCGCGCATTGGCTGTGCCACCCGTCGCAGCTGCACAAGCGCTTTCCGTGTGGCGAACGAGCGCATCTGCGACTCGACGGGGTCGGCTCCTCGCGTTGGCGAGGTGGTGAAGAGATCGTCCTCCATCTCGTCGACAGCGTCGGACAGGACGTCCATGGCGTCCAGGTAGGAGTCGACGACCAGGTCGAGCAGCCCCCAGAGCAACGCGGGTACACCCTGCTCGAGGATCAGCGGGTTGCGTTCCCACCGCTCGAGCAGATGTTCGGTGTCGATGGGTTCCTCACGTTGCACCGAGATCATGCTCTCGTGCGTGATCAGCACGGGAGTGTCGATCAGGCGCAACGTTGCACCGTCGAGCATCTGCGCCCGGTACAGGTAGAGCAGGTGGCCCTGCGGGAATCGTTCGATGGCGGTTCGTTGTGGGGCGATCCCACCGGCGTCGGTGTGCTGAAGGACGTCCTCGACGGCTCTCGGATGGAGGTCGAGCGCTGATGCCATCTGACGCATCTCATCTGGCGTCACTTGTAACCAGACGATGGACGTCGGATCTGCTGCGATGCGTGACGCTTGCTCGGCGGACGCAGTCGAATGATCGAGGCGTTGTCCACGCACTTCCCAGACGTCGACCACGCTGCAACGGTAGGACGCGGAGACCGTCCGGGCGCTTTGCCGCTCCGAACAGCCGACAGGTACCCTGACCGAGCGGTCGCGAGGCCGTGGGGAGGCGTCGCCTAGTCCGGTCTATGGCGCCCGCCTGCTAAGCGGGTTCGGGTTTTATCGCCCGTCGAGGGTTCAAATCCCTCCGCCTCCGCCCCACCCATCAGGAACGATTCCGATTTCGGGCCTGATGTCATGGCCAGGTAAGGTGTCGGCCTGGCCCAGCAGGGTCCAAGCGCCCGTAGCTCAACGGATAGAGCATCTGACTACGGATCAGAAGGTTTGGGGTTCGAATCCCTACGGGCGCGCCATGTGAATGAGTCGAGCTAGTAAGACTGCCCACCAAATGTGAACTCGGTTGAAGTCAGCTCAACGGCCAAGCCGCCCCCGTCAGCAACGAGTGTGGTCCCGTTGACGTATCGCGACTGATCGGACGCCAAGAAGAGGCAACAGTCAGCCATCTCATCAGCCGACGCCGCGCGTCGCAGGGGAACTTGCGCCGTCGCACGCTCGTAGGCTTCCTCGCGCGTGACGCCGCGCTCCGCCGCTAAGGCATCCATCGATCTGTCGGCCATCGGCGTCTGTACCCATCCGGGGAGCAGTGCGTTGGCACGAATCCCCTGGGGTCCGAAATCCACGGCGATTCCGCGGGCTAACGCTATGAGCGCTGCCTTCGACACGTCGTACGCAATGGACGACGGGGCAGCAGCGACTCCGGCCGTGCTGGACACGAGAACCATCGAGCCTCCACCGCGTTTCAGCATCGCTGGGAGGACGCCTCGGGCCATCATCATGGGACCAGTGAGGTTTGTGTCGAGACACCTCATCCACACATTGTCTTCGATGTCGCCAACGGTTCCTGAGGGCGAGATCCCCGCAGCCGCGATCAAGATGTCAACGCCATCGAAGCGGTCAACCGCCGCACCGACCGCGGCCGTCACGTGTTCAGGGTCGGCCGTGTCTCCTGCGACAGCGATGCCGCCTATCTCTTCGGCAACGGCAGACAGCTGTTCCGGTCTTCGCCCGGTGATGACGACGTTGGCACCCTCTCTTGCGAACAAGCGAGCGGTTGCTGCCCCGATGCCCGTGCCACCGCCGGTCACGATGGCCACCCTGCCGGTCAGTCTCACATCAGCCTCCGGGCGATCCTGTTGCGGTCAACATACGCGTGAGTGAGCGAGCGTTGATCACGGCGGCGCCCCCGGGGAACGTTGTTGAACAGGACGAATGCGTAGGACCATCCGGACCTCGGCCCGGCCCGCTTGCTCTAGCTTGCGTCGAGACCTATTGGTAAAGGTCTTGTCGCACCGCCTCGCGCCCGGACACCTTGGGCGAGGATCGCCCTTCGGCGCGCGCCTTGAGGCCACGGAGCATGCCGGTAGCCATGATGTAGTCAGCCGGGACGATCCCGCCAACGTAGAGGGCCGTGAGCCACCAGGGGTCGGTGCGGCCGCGCACGCGCAGGTGAACGCGAGTCGTGCCGTCACCCAAGTCGCTGAGCGCGAAGCACCAGGTCCACGTCATCCTGGCCCCGTACCTCTCACTCCAGCCCCGTGGGAGATGCGTGCTCGACGCCAGGACCAGCAAGAGCGGCGCCTCCACCTGAGCAACTACGTAGTGTGCCGTCCCCGGTTTGCCGTCGGGAATGACGTCGCCAACGCTCAGGTCTCTGATCAGGTTGGGGTCGAGGTGGTCCAGGCTCCTCCAGTTCTCGGGAAAGAGCAGGGCGTCCACCCAGTGCGGGGTGTAGTACCCGCCCAGGTGCCATCCCAGTTGCGAGAGCCAGGGCCAGACGGCCTCTGGTAACGCTCGGATGGTTGTGGCGTGGTTGGTCACTATCTGAGGACGGGCGACCTGTTCGTCACCAGGCAGACGGGCCTGTCGTTCTCGTGCTGTCGATCCAGCGCGCCGGCCGAGGATCTGCAGAGCGGCGTAGGTACCGACGGCTGATAGGGCCGCAAGGGCGAGGCCACGGCGCATCTCCGACCACCTTTCAGCTCGAACTACAGCACGACGATCGCGGCGTCGGAAGGGACGTTCGTCCCCGAAACAGTGAGGCAGAGGACGCGGTGCTGGTGGTTGGGGAGGTGGTCATACTGCTGTTGTGGGAGTGGCCTCTTCAACACTCGACCGTGGTCGAGCACGTGGTCACCGCCTCGACGATCAGGTGCTCGTCGTTAATCCAGGTGCTGCGCAAAGTGCTGCCCCAGACGCTCGTTGAGTCGACCAGATCCTCGGTGGAAATGACGTCGACGATGTCGCCATTGGACGCATCCGTGATGCGCAGGCCGTGAGTGTGCCATCCCTGGTCGGCGATGAATGCTCCGCTCGGCGACCAACTCGGCCAAAACGCCAGCGCGTGACCTTGAGAGCCGGCATTGCCCACGCCTGCCTGCCAGCCCGTGTCCTCACCCGAGGCTGTCATCATGCTGAGCGCCCACCGGGTCATCTCGGTGTCGAGGGGCTGGCTGGCCCAGGTGCGGCGGTAGGCGATTGTCGAGCCGTCCGGGGAGTAGAACCCCCAGGCCGCACGCTTCCTTAGAAGGGTTTTCTGCCCGCTCGCGAGGTCTACCTCCCAAACCCCAAACGCCTTGCCTGCTCGTCGAGTGATCAGGATCGCCGAGTTGTCAGGGGCGAAATTTGGAGCAAAGAGCGGCTGACCGCCCCGGTGGACCAGTTGACGCGTCCCCGTGTCGAGCTCGATCACGAAGCACTTCCCTGCGACCGTGTAGACGAGGTACTCGCCATCTGAAGACCAGGCGGGGACGGTATATGCGTCGGCCCGCGAAAGCGTCCGTACGACCCCACGTTCCAGCGTGGTGACGTAGAGATGGTTGAAGTCGCTGAACGCGATCTGGGATCCATCTGGTGACGCGACGAAGTTGTGAGCAAGCGGGATCTTGGTGATATGGCTGGACAGTGGTGATCGGTTGCCAGTCGCAGTGTTGAGGATGAAAGCCTGTGCGTCGTCCAGGGCGCGGCCGTCGGGGGGTTGCGGACTCTGCGTAGGCGTGGAGTCTGCGGGCGGAGCACTATCCACCTTCAAGTAGTCCTGGGCCCAGATGAGGAGTGCAGTCACAGCGACGACGGCAAGAACTATGGCGGGCATAGCGAAGGGACGAGTCCGCGCGGGTTGTGCGGTGACTGATGCCAGAGCCTTGTCGAGGTCGATGTCCCTCAGAGCACGATCTTGCAGCTCGGTCGTCGCAGTCCTGCCTCGATCATCGATTGTCATCGGGCACCC
>DASUFV010000065.1:0-19433 GCA_036274415.1 Actinomycetes bacterium | reverse complement strand
CGGGAGACTGCTGTGCCGTTGGTGGACGTGACTTTGTTCGAGGGTCGATCACCCGCCCAGAAGAAAGAGTTGGCGCGCGCGATCTGCGATGCCTTCGTCAACATCGGCGACGCGCGTACTGACACCGTCCACGTGATCTTCCGCGAGATCGACCCGAGCCACTGGTTCAAGTCGGCTCAGCTTCTGGCTGAGGAGCGGTGACCATGGAGATTCGCAAGTTTCTGACTGTCCGCGAAGAGACCAGGTCCGAAGGAGGGCAGAAGGCTGACCGGCCCCTCGTCAAGGCCGCCGCGATTGCGGTTATGGCCAACCCTTACGCCCGCCAGCCCTACTCCGTAGACCTCTCACGGATCACCGGCGACAACTACGACCTAGGCCACATGCTGGCGTCTGCAGCCGCCGCGACTCTGGGACTCGAGGTCGAGGGCTTCGGAAAGGCGTCACTCGTGGGGACGAGCGGTGAGATCGAGCACGGTGTCGCACACAAGATCGGTGAGTTCGGCAAGGGTGTTCGCGACGCAGTTGGCGGCGAAGCTTGGATCTCCTCCGTCAGCAAGCGCTGCGGTCCCGGTGTGCAGGTGGACGTGCCTCTCGCGTACAAGAACGAAATCTGGGTGCGCTCGCACTACGACGCGTTCACCCTCTTCCTTCCAGACGCGCCGCTCGCGGATGAAGTAGCGGTTGTCATCGCGGTCTCTTCTCGCGGCCGGCTCAACGAGCGGGTGGGCGGCATGACGGTGACGGATGTCGTGAGCCAGGCGAAGTCGTGAGCAGCCTCAACATCACCAATCTCAACGGCGCCGTCAGCGGCCGCGTCGGGGAACCCGTCATCGCGATCGACTCGGTCCACTGCGTAGACGGGCAGATCGCGGCGCTGGGCACCGTTGGGGAGGCTGACGTCACCCTCGATGCGAACGGGGCCCTCCTTGTACCCGGTCTCATCGACACGCACGTGCATGTCACCTTCGGCGACTGGACGCCTCGACAGCAGACGGTGGGTTGGATCGAGAGCTACATGCACGGTGGCACGACCCTCATGATGTCGGCATCGGAGATTCACGTTCCGGGGCGTCCGAACGATCGCGCCGGTCTGAAGGGACTCGCCATTGCGGCGCAGCGATCATGGGAGAACATCCGCCCTGGCGGCGTCAAAATCTTGGGCGGGTCGGTCATCATCAGCCCCAGCCTGAGGGAAGAGGACTTCGCAGAACTCGCAGGGGAGCGGGTGGGACTGGCGAAGGTGGGGTTCGGTGGGTTCAGGAGCCAGTCGGAGGCGGCTCCACTCGTACGCGCTGCACAGGCCGCGGGGTTCATCGTCATGAACCACACAGGCGGCGCATCTGTGCCTGGCTCCTCTGCCGTCTCGCTCGACGACGTTATCGCCCTCGGCTGCGACATCGTCGGCCACGCGAACGGCGGGACGACCTCCCTCCCCGATGAAGACCTCAAGCGGGTGTTCGACGCGCCTGGAGCTCTTCAGCTGGTGCAGGCAGGGAACCTGCGCTCCAGTCTGCTGATGCTCGACATCGCCAAGGAGCGCGACCAGCTTGACCGCATGCTGATCGCTACCGACACCCCCACGGGCACGGGAGTGATGCCGCTCGGCATGATCAAGACCGTTGTCGAGCTGTGCTCACTTGGCGGCCTCAGTGCAACGGATGCTCTCGCGCTCGCAACCGGAAACGGCGGTCGGGTGCTTCGTCGCCCAGAGGGCGTCATCGAGATCAGCCGCCCCGCTGACTTCGTGCTCATGCAGCCTCCCTACGGCGGCGTCGCCACCGACGCACTTGCCGCGATAGAGCGCGGTGACATTCCGGGCATCGCGGGCGTCGTCATCGACGGTCAGGTCCGGGCGTTGCGTTCTCGCAACACCCCTGCCCCCGCCCGACTCGCAACCCAACTGTCCTGAAGCCTTCCGACACCAAGGATCACGTCGTGGATCTGAAGACCCTCCGCATGACCGAACGTCGTTGGGAGATCGCCGTCCTGAACGGTCCCAACACCCTGCGTCAACTGCAACCCGCCGACGAGCTCGACCGCGAGCTGCAGGCATGGGCCGACAACCTGGACATCGGGGTCCGGAGCTTCCAGTCAAACCATGAGGGCCTCCTCCTGGAGTACGTGCACGCGACCGCCGGTGAGGTCGACGGATTCCTCGTGAACCCCGGAGGACTAGTCCGCGTCGGGGAGTCCTTGCGTCACGTTCTCAAGGACGCCAAGAAGCCCGCCATCGAACTGCACATCAGGCAGGCGGAGCTCCGAGGGAGCTCGATCTTCGCTCCCAGCGTGACCGGCATCTTCGCTGGTCCTGATCGGAACGCCTACCTAGGCGCATTGGTCGCTTTGACCCTCGCGCTCGATGACCTCGACTTCCTGAACCCCGAAGGCTCGAGCGAGTTCAACCGCTCCCACGGCAATCCCCGCTCTCTCTACGGTTGACACGGAGACTGAGATGACCCACGCAGACAGCGCACTCGGCGCAGACTCCGACGACGTCAGGCGCCTTCGGTTCGCATTGCTCAACGGCCTGAACATGACCAACCTCGGTCGCCGCGACAAGAACATCTACGGGACCATCGCCTCTCTGCAGGCACTGGAAGACCTCGTGACCGAGGTCGGTGAAGCTGTCGACGTCGACGTGACCGCCTTCCACTCCAACCACGAAGGTGAACTCGTCGACTTCCTCGAGGCCAACCCTGACATGGACGGGTACATCATCAATCCTGGCGGCCTGTGGGCATTCGGCGACCCCTCCCGCATCGCCCTCGAGGAGACTGGCAGGCCATTTGTAGAGGTCCATTTCGCCAACATCTTCGCGACTGGACACCTCTCCACCTTCACCCAGTCCGCCGATGCCACAGTTATGGGCCTGCGCCACTACGGCTACATCGGCGCTCTCATCGCCCTGGCTGCTTCGGTCCGCGCCCGAGCAGCCCTCTGACGCGGTTCTACGCCGCGAGCTATCGAGATGGAAACTCCGAGCCCGGAGACGCGAGCTGCTCGCCCTCGAGCCACCCCGGTCCCAGCGATGCGGATCGGGATCGGCGCGCCCGTGCCGGAAGTCGGCAACTTCAGACGCCCCGAGAACCTTCCCGATCTCCTGACACTGTTGAGCCGGCACTCTGCATCGGCCCTCGCCGGCGGAACCGACTTGGTCCTGATGCGTGCTGACGGGGTCGTCGACCCTGCCCTCGACATCATCGACATCAAGGCCATCCCCGAGCTGCAAGGGATCAGCCGCGATGAGCAGGGGAATCTCGAAATCGGTGCAGCCACCTCGTTGCGCGAACTGGTCAGTTCACCTCTGGTGCGGCACCACGCAATCTCTGACGGAGCGGCGTTGGTGGGTGGCTGGCAGACGCGCGTCCGCGGAACGATCGGAGGCAACATCTGCCGAGCTTCACCGGCTGGCGACACGCTCCCCGGCGTCCTGGTGGCGGACGCGCAGTTGGAGCTGTCCAGCGCCGATGGAACCCGCCTGGTGCCAGCACACACCTTCTTCATCGGGCCGGGCCGAACCGTTCGACAATCTCACGAACTGCTCACACGCATTGTCGTTCCCGCTTCGGCCGGCGACTCCGCGTATGTGCGGTTCACCAACCGTCTTGCGATGGATCTCGCAGTCGTAGGGGTCGCGGCCCACCTCGAACTAGAAGACGGAAACTGCGTCGCCGCCCGAATCGCACTCAGTGCGGCCGCACCCACTCCCGTGCTGGCGTCCCTCGCGGCGCAGGCGCTCATCGGTACGGCTCTGGACGAACCCTCGATCCAAGCCGCCGCCGAACTCGTCCTCGAAGCAGCCACCCCGATCGACGACGGCCGGGGATCACAAGTGCACCGACGCACGTTGCTGCCTGTGCTCGCCAAGCGCGCAATCGGCCTCGCGTTGTCACGTGCGCGAGAAGGACATCCCTCGTGACCACACGTCGCGTTACCCTCCAGGTCAACGGGATGAGCTACGACGTTCCGGCCGACTCCGACACCCTCCTCTTGGACGCCCTCCGCTACGAGTGCGGACTGACCGGCGCGAAGCTCGGCTGCGGCACCGGCGATTGCGGGGCATGCACGGTCACCGTCGACGGCGAAGCGGTCAACGGCTGCTTGGTCTACGTACTCGAGTGCGAAGGTCGCTCGGTCGAGACGGTCGAGGGAGCGACTGCGACGGGCGTCGGAGCCTTGGTTGCAGACGAGCTCCTGAAGGCCGACGCCGTGCAGTGTGGCTTCTGCACCCCTGGGATCGTCATGTCGACCTGCGCTCTGCTCGCCAGGACCGAACCCGGGTCGGCGAGAGACAGCGACATCAAGGAGGCGCTCGCCGGCAATCTATGCCGCTGCACCGGATACCTGCCGATCCTCAAAGCCGTCAGGCGCGCGGTCGAGGCGACGAGATGAGCACAGATAACCGTGATCGTCATGTCGGTGCCGATCTCATCCGCCGCGACGCCGCGGAGAGACTGACGGGCGGGGCTGTCTACACCGAGGACGTCCGTGTCCCCGAACTGCTCTACGGCGTCCTCGTGCCGTCGCCTGTCGCGAGAGGCCGACTCCGCGGCATCAACTCCGAGCGGGCCAATGCTGTTGGAGGTGTCGTCAGAGTGCTCACGGCGGAGGACGTGACCGAACGCTGCTACGGCAACTACGTCAAGGATCAACCAATCTTCGCCCGCGGGCGGGTCAGGTTCGTCGGCGAACCCGTCGCCATGGTCGCGGCCACCACGCCGGCCATCGCTCGCCGGGCCGCAGCCATGGTCGAGCTCGACATCGAAGCGGCGACGCCCGTCGTCGACCTCCAAAGCGCCTTGACCAGCACCGACGTGCTCGTGCATGACAACGAAACGAACGTCATTGAAGATGTCCGCATCACTCGGGGGGATGTCGATGACATCTTCACAACGGCGTACGCGGTCGTGCACACCGAGATCGAGTCACACCGAGCGCACCAGGCATACCTTGAACCGAGAGCCGTGACCGCGCTTCCCGCGCCCGGAGGCTTCTCGCTACTCATGAGCACCCAGCAGCCGTTCGGCGTACGTGCTCAGCTTGCCGAGTTGTTCGACATCCCCACAGGCGCGATCGAGGTGCGGGCTCCCGCTGTCGGCGGTGGCTTCGGCGGCAAGCTTCACCTGCAGTTCGCACCTCAAGCGGCCGCCATGACTCTCGCAACCGGGCGTGCCGTTCAGGTCGTCTGCTCCCGCGCGGAGGACATGGTGACCGGTAACCCGCGCGAGAACTCGATCGTGCAGATGTCGAGTGCCGTGGACGAATCGGGCCGGCTATTGGCTCGTAGGTGTGACGTGGTGCTCGACGCCGGCGCCTACGCGATGGACACCCCGATCCTGACGTCGATGGCTGCGTTCTACGCGACCGGTCCGTACCGCATCGAGGCGCTCGACATCCGAGGCCGCGCGGTCTACACCAATACCTGCCCCACCGGCTCCTTCCGCGGCCCGACGGGACCCCAGATGGTCTACGCCGCCGAAGCGCAGATCGAGGACATCGCTGAACGGCTGCGGATGGACCCCGCAGAGGTGCGGCGCCGCAACTTCATCGACGTAGGCGATCGCGGCCCGGCAGGCGAGCTCATCACTCTTCGCGGGACCACAGACGAATGCATGCAGGTCGTCGAAAGCCGTCTGGAGCAGTGGCGCCACGCCGAAATGCCTGAAGGAGATCGTCGTCGACGCGGCTACGGACTTGCTTGCGCATGGTGGTCGACCCTCGGCACGCCATCAGCCGCGACCATCGAACTGCACGAAGACGGCACCGCGACACTCTCCTCTGGGGGCACCGAGATCGGGACGGGTGCCATTTCGACGGCCCTGCCCAGCATGGTGGCGGAGGAGCTTGGCCTGCGGGTGGACGACGTCGTGCTGAGATCCGGCGCTACTGGGGAGGCACCCTACGATTCGGGGTCTCGGGGAAGTCGCACGATGTTCGCCACAGGTAACGCCACGGTACTTGCCGCCCGGGCTGTCGCAGACCAGATCACGGACGAAGCAGCACGACTGCTCGAGGTCGATCCAGCCGACATCGTGCTTCGTGAAGGACACGCACAGGTCAAGGGCGCGCCCGACACAGGCCTGCCAGTCGCCGAGGTAGCAGCATCCGCGCACATGCATTCCGGCCCTGTGGTGGCGACGGGACGCTATCGAGCACAGATGGTCCCCGTCGACGGGTCGAATCTCGAGCGAGCACGCTTCGTCAGGCTCGGGGAGCCCACGTTCCACTGTCACGGTGTCGAAATCGCCCTGGACGAGGAGACCGGACGTATCGACGTCCTCAACTTCATTGCTGTTCATGACGTCGGCAGGGTCGTCAATCCTGTCGGCGCCCGAGGACAGGTTGAGGGCGGCGTCGTCCAAGGCATTGGTTACGCCCTCACCGAAGAACTCAAGACGAATGACCTAGGCGTGATCCTCAACGGCAACTTCCACGACTATCGGATTCCGACCATCGCTGACGCTCCGCCGAACATCGAGACGGTGTTCATCGAGAGCAACCCCTCGAAGACCGGACCGTACGGGGCGAAGGGTCTGGGTGAGCCACCTGTCATCTTGCCCGCGGCTGCCATCGGCTCAGCACTCCGCAGTTTGCTCGGAGCTCAGCCTTACCAGTTGCCCCTCGACGCAGCCAGAGTCAGCGCGGCGATCGCTGTCCAAAGTGGTGCGCGACCACTGGACTCGCCGTCCCTGTGGACGGCGCCTGCACCTGAACCGGCGGAAGAGACATGACGTGGATCCGAGACCTGCGGGACTTCCTCAACGAGGCTTCCGACGGACTCAGCAAGGTGTGGGGCAAGGGGGAGCCACCATCGTCCGAACCTGGGTCAACGCCGGAGTCGCCGGCACCGCCGGTAACGCCTCCGTGGTGACCTGTCCGGAGCCTTCCCCCGGCCGAGGCGGCCTTTGGTGTGCCGAAAATCGTCAATGAAATTTCGTTTCAGAGGCTGTTGAAAACAAGTTTCAGTGACTATGGTTCGGGGAACCAGCGGTCGGCCGAGGGCTGCTACGTACCCATCAGGGAGAACCGGATGAAACCCCAACGCGTCGTACTACGCGCGGTCGCAGTGCTGTCTGTGGCATCAATAGCGCTGACCGCTTGCGGATCTGACGACTCGAAGCAAGCGGCTAGCGACAACAACACGGCTTCGAGCTCGACAAGCGCTTCGCCGACTGGGGACGTGCCCCAGGGCGACGGCAAGCTGGTCCTTGGGACGCTGCTCCCGCAGACTGGGGACCTCGCCGCCGTAGGCCCGCCGGAGTTCGCGGGCGCAGCCGTCGCAGTCGACGACATCAACACCGCGGGCGGAGTTCTCGGTCAGCCCGTGACGGAGGTGCTCGCCGACTCGGGTGACGGCACGCCGGACATCGCAGGCGCCCAGACCGACAAGCTCCTCGACGCTGGGTCCGACGTCATCGTCGGCGCCGCCTCTTCTTCGGTGTCGCTCAGTGTGATCGACAAGATCACCGGCGCAGGTGTCGTCGAGATCAGTCCGGCCAACACCTCGCCGGCCTTCGACACCTACGACGACGGAGGCCTCTACTTCCGCACCGCTCCCTCAGACCTCCTGCAGGGCGAAGTGCTGGGGAACCTCGTGATCGAGGACGGCGCATCCAACGTCGCCATTCTCGCTCGACAGGATTCGTACGGCGAGGGGCTCGCCAACCAGGTCGAAAAGGTGGTGAAGGACAAGGGAGGCAATGTTGCGGCCAAGGTGCTCTACTCCGCGGACGCCACGAACTACACCTCTGAGGTCAACGAGATCGCCGCGTCCAAGCCCGATGCCGTTGTGCTCATCGCCTTCGAGGAGACCAAGAAGCTCGTGCCCCAGCTCATCGCCAAGACGGTCGGTCCGCAGGACGTCAAGACCTACTTCGTGGACGGCAACACGGTGAACTACGGCGACGAGTTCCCACAGGGCACTCTCGACGGAGTCAAGTCGACCTATCCGGCACCGCCGGACCTCGACCCGACCTTCAAGGACAAGCTGCTCGCCAAGGACCCGAAGCTCACTGGCTTCACCTACGCGCCGCAGGCGTACGACGCCGTGATGCTCTCCGCTCTGGCCGCGGAGGCAGCCGGAAGTGACAACGGCGAGGCCATCGCGTCGAAGATCGTGGACGTGTCACGCGAGGGAACGCAGTGCTCAACGTTTGCGGACTGCGTGGCGTTGATCAAGCAGGGCGAGGACATCGACTACGAGGGCCTGTCGGGTCCCTGCGACATGAACGACTCCGGTAGCCCGTCCAAGGCGACAATCGGCATCCAGCAGTACGACGGCAAGAACAACTACAGCCAGATCGACGCAGTTACCGGCGTCCTGAACTAGCCGAAGGGCGCCTTGCCAGCCTGCGGGCCTCTGGTCTCGTGCACCGAGACCAGGGGCCCGCTCCTGACGCAGACCGCCCACCGAGCGAGTTCGACCCCAAGCACAACGCGATCGACTCGCAGCACGGTCGCAATCCAGGACTGAGAGATGACTGACTTTCCCCACCTGTTCAGCCCCATTGAAGTCGGCCCATACACCTGGGCGAACCGCATCATGAACACGGGGCACGCCGCTCACTTCCAGTACGGCGACGGAACGCCGACAGACGCCTATGCCTTCTACGTCCGCGAGCGGGCCAAGGGCGGCGCTGGCGTGATCGTGACGGGTCATACCGTCCCCGTCTTCGACGGCGACTCGTCTTTGTCCCTCGCCACCTTCAGCGACTCCAGCATGGGCGCGTTCAGCAAGATGGCCGATGGCTGTCACGAGTTCGACGTCCCCATCATCGCTCAGCTGGGCCACCGCGGCCGCCGACTCATGGACCACGCCGGCTTCTTGCGCCGCGACATCGTCGCGCCATCCGCCGTTCCGACACCCGACTACTCGGTTCCGCTATTTATGCCTCACGCTCTCTCGACTGCCGAGGCGGAGGGCATCGTCGACGCCTTCGGATCGGCTGCTGACCGGATGCGCCGCTGTGGCTACGACGGCATCGAGCTCGCTATCGGCATGGACTACCTGTTCGCCAACTTCCTGCATCCACACGGGAACCGTCGCGACGACAAGTACGGTGGAAGCACCCTCGAGGAGCGGATGACATTCCTCCGCGAAGTCCTCGACGTCACCCGTGCCGGCATCGGTGCCGATCGGATGCTCGGCGTGCGCCTCTACGACGACGGTGTCGAGTGGAGCATGAGCCTTCCCGACCATGTCGAGCTCGCGAAAGTCCTCGAACGCGAACGCCTGGTGGACTACATCAACGTGTGGCAAGCCATCACCTCGATTCCCAAGTCCGGCCGGATGCACTGGCCCAGCCACTACTACGAGACGGGTGCCTTCGTACACCTCTCCCAAGCGATGAAGGACGCCGGTATCAAACTCCCCGTCGTCGGAGCAGGGCGGCAGGACTCACCCGCGTTCGCCGATCAGACGATCCGAGACGGCAAGGCCGACATCATCGGGATGGCCAAGACCCTCATCGCCGACCCGCACTTCCCCAACAAGGCGCGCAGCGGGCGCGTCGACGACATCAGGACGTGCATCGCCTGCACTCAGTCCTGCGTCGGCCACGTGGACAAAGGGCTGGGTGTTGGGTGCATCTACAACCCGGTGACCGGTCACGAAGAGCAATGGGGAGAGGTGGATCTCACTAGCGAGCCCAAGAAGGTCGTCATCGTCGGCGCTGGCCCCGCGGGCATGGAAACAGCTCGGATCGCAGCCACTCGCGGCCACCAGGTGATCCTGCTGGAGCGCGAGTCGCGCATGGGCGGTCAGGTCAACCTGGTGATGAAGACTCCGAAGCGCGGCAACTTCGAGGAGATCATCTTGTGGTTCGAGCGACAACTTCCGAAGCTAGGTGTCGACATTCGTCTGGGTGTCGAGGCCGACAGCGAGGCAGTGCTAGCGGAGAATCCAGACGTCGTGGTCGTCGCCACCGGATCCACGGCCTTCCTGCCCGAGCTGGACGGCGTTGAACTCCCGCACGTACGCACCGCCCGCGACGTATTGACCGACATCTCACAGGCCGGGCGGAACGTCCTGGTCTTCGACGTCACCGGACGAGCCGAGGCAGCGACTACAACCGACTACCTGGCGAGCAAGAACCACACTGTCCACCTCGTGACCGGTATGGAGACAGTCGCACCCGAAATGCCGTCCCCAGCGCGGCACCACCTGCTCGAAGCTCTGATGAGCAGCGCCCGGGTAAGACTCCAAACGCACACCGCGCTATATGAGATAGAAGAAGACTCTGTCACGGCCTTCAACGTCGTCACCTGGGAACCCGAGGCCATCGAGGGAGTCGACACGGTCGTCGTGGCCGCCGGCGGCGCTGCCGATGATGCTTTGTTCCGCGAACTTACCACTGTCCACCCGTCGGTCCACGCCGTGGGCGACTGCTACCAGCCTCGCGACATCGAGATCGCCATCATCGACGGACACCGTCTCGGACGGGAGCTCTGAGCGACTTCGGCTTCAGTCTGATCCTTCACGAAAAGTGGACGATATCTAGCGGAAACATCACGTGGACCGGAAGGTCTAGTTCTCCAAAGATGGAGGTCGTATGCCAGCGATCTCACTCGACAGGAGTTCAGGATGACCAACCGTGTGGCCGTGGTGACGGGTGGTGCGAGTGGCCTGGGAGAGGCCGCAGCCAAGCGCCTGTCCATTGACGGCTACGACATCGCGCTCATCGACCTCGACGATCAGGGCGGTCGCCGCGTTCGTACTGAGATCAAGACACATGGGCGCAACGCCGAGTACTACAGCTGCGACGTTGCGGACTCCGCTGCCGTGGAGCAGGTCGCCCAGGCCGTCGCCAGGGAGCTAGGTTCGGTCGAGGTTCTCGTCACCTCCGCCGGCCTCACGCCCAACAGCGAGGCCATCCTGGAGATGGACATGGCGGCGCACGAACGCATGTGGCGAGTGAACTACCTGGGGACCATTCACAGCTGCCAGTCCTTCGGCCGCTTGATGATGGCTCGGAAGAAGGGCGCGATCGTCACCCTCGGGTCGATCCATAGCCGACTTCCGATGCCGCTGCCGGCCTACAACCCGGGGAAGGCAGCCATCGAGCGCATCACGCAGCTGCTCGCGGTCGAGCTGGGACGTTTTGACATCCGGGTCAACAGCGTGGGTCCGACTCACGTGATGACTCCGCCCCTCGAGGCCGCGATCGCGGCCGGCGAGCGCGACATGAGCAAGATCATGGAGGTGCACGCTCTCTCATACCTCCCTTCGACCGAGGACGTCGCAGAGGCCATCGCCTTCTTGTGCTCCGAGCAGGCGAGGGCGATCACCGGGATCCTCCTCCCGATCGACAGCGGCGCCCTGGCTGGCATCTCGTACAAGACGTATGCAGGTGGCGTGCCGTGGGACGAATGAGTGGTTCGAGCCGACGACCCGGTCACACGGCTGCGGTGTCGTGATGCATCCAGACGTGATCGTCGTGGGCTGCGGGGTTCAGGGGCTCAGCATCGCTCGACACCTTGCGCGTCGACATGGGCGGGTCCTCGCCATCGACCGTGTCGGGCCGGGCCGCCAGACGTCGCAGCGAGCGGCCGGACAGTCAGTCACCGCGCAGACAGACCCGGCCATGGGCTCTCTGATGCAGCGGAGCATCGCGGACATCACCGAGTTCGAGGCAATGACCGGCATCCCGCTCCCGTACCACCAAGTTGGGAGTGTGAAGTACGCGCGTCACGAGTGGTCGGCAGAACAACTGCAGCGCGAGGTCAAGCGGGCAGGCGGTCTTGGGGCGACGATCTCGATGGTCCCCCTGGAGGAGGCCCGCGAGATCGCTCCCCACACCAACCCCTTTGCGGCGGTCGCCGCATGGCACGCTCCCGATGACATCTACTTCGACCCTGCCGATCTCGCCGCTGCGCTCTACGGCGACGCCGCCGCGAACGGTGTCGAGTTCCGCTTCGGTCTGGAGGTCACGGGATTGGCCCTGGCCGGATCATCAGTCCAAGGAGTCCGGACAACGAGCGGTGACATTCACTGCGGCCAGGTGGTGGTCGCCGCGGGCAGTTGGACGGGTCCGCTCCTCAGCCAAACACTCGGGGTCGACCTCCCACTGACGTACGTGCGTCATCAGTACTCGATCCGAACTGGGGTTCCCGGGGTCAGTCCCTCCCTGCCGTCTGTGCGGGTTGTCGAGGATGCGGTGTACGCGCGGCCGTTCGGCACTGACTTGATGTTCGGGACCTATGAGCCGCACCCGATGGAGTTTGTCGCGTCGAGACTGCCGGCTCGAACCGAACAGGTCCCACTCGACTCCACAGCGGTGAACTGCGCGCTCGACAACGTGGGCGACATCTTCCCGTCGGCCCGAGGTTCCGAGGTTCGCGAGATGCGTGGTGGCGTAGTCACGATGACTCCCGACGGCAGCTACCTGATCGACCAGGTCAATG
This sequence comes from Actinomycetes bacterium, assembly GCA_036274415.1. Taxonomy (GTDB): domain Bacteria; phylum Actinomycetota; class Actinomycetes; order JAHEKZ01; family JAHEKZ01; genus JAHEKZ01. Next base: position 7,031 of record DASUFV010000065.1, on the reverse strand, counting down.
ATGTCGACGGCCTCTACTTCCTTGCCGGCTGCAACGTGATGGGATTGTCCGTCGCTCCTGCCCTGGGCCGGGATGTCGCCGACTGGGTTCTCAGCGGGCGCCGACCGCCTACGTTGGCGGGCTTCGCTGTCTCACGGTTCCCATCCTCAACCTTGGGCGATCTCGCGGTGAAGCGGCGGGGTATCGGTGAGTACGAGGGGATCTACCGAGACCAGGAGTCGCGGTCCTTCGTGCGCGCATGAGGCCGGAGAGGTGCGCCATCCGCACCGGTCCTCGGGCGGACGGTCTTCAACGGTCGACGACGTCCGGTCGGCTGATCTCAAAAGCGTCCGCGAACGCGTCACGCACTGTCGTAATTGCAGGGTTATCTTGGGATCCGGCGCGGCATGTGGTGACCAACGACCGGACGTGCGTCGGCTCCATCCATCGCAGGTGGAATGACGGCTTACGACCGAACCACAAGAGATCGGGCAGGAACGCCACCGCTAGCCCGCGTGCCACCAGTTCTGCTTGGACCAGATTGTCGCTGGTTTGATGCTCGACTCGCGGCTCGAATCCGGCGCGCCGGCATGCCGCGACCGACCACTCCCGGCCCGGGCTTCCGGGAAGTTCCATGACCCATGGGTGCTCGGCGAAGTCCGCAAGGCTTACACCAGCAGCGCTCACGCCTGCCGGTGGCTCTCGGAAAGCAACGCGCATCGGATCCTCGGCGACCGAATCCAGGTGCGTGTCGCGGGAACGAACGGCTGTGTGCTCGGGGTACATCTCATCGCATACGAGGTCGAACTCACGAGTCAGCAGGCCGGGGATCGCGATGTCCGGCTCGGCCAGGGTCACTTGGACTCTGAGGTCGGGGTGGGTGTGCGACAGTCTGCTCAGCATCTCAGGGACGCATGAGAGGGCCGCGGTCTGGATGGTGGCGAATCGCACGACCCCCACAACGCTTCCGAGTGAGGACGAGATCTCGGCCTCTGCTCCCTCGAGCTGCATGAGCACTGCTCCGGTGTGCTTGACCAAGATCTCGGCTTGCGGCGTGAGCCGTACCCTGCGCCCATCGGGAACGAGTAGTGGAGTACCGATCTCGGTCTCCAGCACTGCGAGCTGTTGCGAGATGGAGGAGGTGCTGTAGGACAAGGTGTCGGCGACCGCGGAAACGGTCCCGAGACGGGACAGTTCACGCAGTAGTTGCAGGCGATGCAGATCGAACTTCATTCGGACAGATTAGTTCGGTAACCCCGAATGTTTTCGCGTCGAAGCGTCAGAAAAAGCGGACACTGGTGCATGGGCTCATATAGAGCCTGTCGTCAGGCTGTCAGGCGATGAAGGTCTTGCCACCCAGGACGGTTGCTATGACAGGGATCTGTCGCAGTTGCTGCGGGTCTACGGCCGTCGGATCCTGGCCAAGCACGGCGAAGTCGGCGTACTTCCCGACCTCGAGACTGCCAACGAGGTGGTCCATGCCGATGAGATAGGCCGCGTCGATGGTGATCGAGCGAAGTGCGAGTTCGACGCTGATTCGCTCGCCGGGGGCTTGCACCGTTTGGTTGTCGGCGGCGAGCCGGGTGACCGCGGTCCATGCCGCCTCGAGCGGGGAGATGGGAAGCAGCGCGAAGGCGAAGTCGGAGTGCAGACCGAAGACGACGCCTTCCCGCGCAAGGGATCCGAGCCGCGCTGTCGCCTCGGCGCGATCTGGCCCCAGTCCCTGCGTATTCTGGATCTGACTCCGGTGGTGCACGTATTGCACGAGCACGCTGGCCAGTCCGCCGAGGGTTGCCAGGCGGCGGGCTTGGGACGTGTCGCTGATCAGGTAGTGCTCGATCGTGAAGCGGTGGTCGAAGCGAGGTGATCGCCGCTGAAGCGCTTCCAGGGTGTCGAGTGCGGCGTCGATTGCTTCGTCGCCGTTGGCGTGTGCGTGGATCGGGATGCCGCGCTCCCAGTAGGGCAGCATCCGCTCGACCAGCTCGTTCCAGGGCACGTCTCCGCGAAGCCCGTTCTCGCCGCTGATGTAGCCGGGGTACTTCACCCGCAGGGACATGGCCTGGTACGAACCGTCGAGCCACATCTTGACGCCGTGGAATCGGAGCTTGTCGGTGGAACGCTGAGCCAGATCCTCTACGAATTGAGCGGCATCCAGTCCGTGGGCCAGGTTCATGGCGATTTCTGCCGACGCCATGACCATGCGCAGCGGGAACTCCGGGCTGTTCACGATGTCGAGGTGGTCCTCGAGCTCCTGGTCGAAGTTCTGCACGCCCAGGCCCATGTCCGCTGTCGTTGTGACGCCGGCACGCTGAACGGTCTGCGCCAGGGCTACGAGGCCGCGGCGCGACGTCTCACGGTTGTTGATGATGTCGGCGAAGGGTTGCTGAGCAAACCGCAGCGCTTCCATCTCCACGAAGGTCCCGTCAAGTCTGCCGTCGGGATAGCGGCCAACTCCATGAACGTTGATCGACTCCGTGGCGCCGAGAGCCTCGAGCATCGGGCTGTTCACGTATAGGTAGTGAATCGCGTAGGCAAGAATCCAGATCGGACGATCCTTGGAGACTTGGTCCAGTTCGTCTCGGCGGAGGTGTCCGCTTTGGTAGGCGGGATCGAACCCCCAAGCAAAGATCGGCTCGCCGGCTGGCATGTCGCGGTCGAGTGCACGCAGATGGGCGAGCACGTCCTGTCGGGTGGGCATTGCCGGAGCACCTGTGGGGGACACGATCGGGCCTACGTAGTGAAGCGCCGTCACTGCTCCTGCCCAGCGCAGATGAGTGTGCGGGTCGACGAATCCCGGCATGATCACGTGGTCGGCGAAGGTGTCATCGACCTGGTGCGGATGGGTGTCGAGCCACTGCTGCATGGAGGCGCGAGTCCCCACAGAGACGATTCGCCCATCGCGTACTGCGACTGCATCGGCTGTCGGGCGGCCCGGGTCCATGGTGACGACGTGCTTGGCCTGGAAAACGATGATGGGCTCAGGCATCTGCTTCCTCGGACGCCGCTCGAGCGTCTTTGTTCGTGGGCTGTGACGCAGAGCCTAGTGACGTCCCCGAGTCAATGCAATAGAGTTTCATTGACTGAACCGGGGCCGTGACGGTCTGGTTTCGTCAAGCCGTGAGCTAGCGGCCGGCCCTTGCCGCACGTGGCGATCGTCGTCATGCATACGTGAGGCAACAGGATCGAAAGCCAGTTCTGCGTGCTGCCTCTAGCCCGTTACGAACGCTCCTCGCGGAGGCGCCTTGCGTCCGCGTCCAGTACTCAAGGACCACGAATGAGCCCCGCTACTGACTCTCTGACAGACGTCCCCTCTGATCCGCGCGACGCTCGCGCGCGGCGAACCTTCGATGTGTGTGACCCGGCTACGACCAAGGTGATAGCCGAGGTCGTCGACCACTCCCCGGCGGACGCGACCGCTGCTGTCGACTCAGCGTCGCGAACCTTCCCGGGCTGGGCCGCCACAGAGCCGCGGGCTCGAGCCGAGATCCTCCGTCGCGCATACGAGCTCATGGATGCCGAGAGCGAGAGTCTCGCGAACCTGATCACGACCGAGAATGGGAAGTCCAGCGATGACGCACGCGCCGAAGTCGCGTATTCAGCGGAATTCTTTCGGTGGTTCTCAGAAGAGGCGGTCCGCACGGAAGGTGCCTACGGAGTGTCTCCTGCCGGCGGCACCCGAGCAATCGTCACCCACAAGCCGGTCGGCGTGGCAGCACTCGTGACGCCATGGAACTTCCCCGCGGCCATGGTGGCTCGCAAGGTAGCTCCGGCGCTGGCGGTCGGCTGCACGGTAGTGCTCAAACCCGCTCCAGAGACACCCCTGACGGCTATCGCACTCGCGGACCTGCTCAGGCGGGCGGGGGTGCCCGACGGCGTCGTCAACGTGGTGCCCACGACAGCTGCCGCTGAGGTGGTGACCGCGTGGCTTCAAGATGCGCGCATCAGGAAGTTGTCCTTCACCGGATCGACACCCGTGGGGCGGACACTTCTCAAGCAAGCCAGCGATCGCATCCTCAACGCCAGCATGGAGTTGGGGGGCAACGCCCCCTTCATCGTGTGCGCCGATGCCGAGATCGAGTCTGCTGTTGCTGGCGCCCTGGTAGCGAAGTTCCGCAACGCAGGACAGGCATGCACAGCCGCTAACCGCTTCTTTGTCCACACGGACGTGCTCGAGGAGTTCGTGGCGCGACTTGGTGCAGCCGTTGAGACCCTGCGCCCTGCCCCGCTGATCAGTGCGCGGGCAGTCACGGGAGTGAACGCGATCGTGGACGATGCGGTCGCCAGCGGCGCCCGTATCACTCACCAAGGTCGGGTGAGTGAAGCCGGTTGGTACTACCCTGCGACCGTCTTGGTTGATGTCAGGCCGGACATGCGAATCGCTCAGCAGGAGATCTTCGGACCGGTCGTCTCGATCATGACTTGGTCTACCCAGGCCGAACTGCTGGCGAAGGCAAACGACACCGAGTTCGGGCTGGCAGGCTACGTGTACGGGGGCCTTGCAGATGCTCTGCACATCGCTGAGAGTCTCGACGTCGGCATGGTCGGCGTGAATCGCGGTGCCGTTTCCGACCCGTCGGCACCGTTCGGCGGCGTCAAGCAGAGCGGGCTAGGTCGCGAAGGTGCTCGGGAGGGCATGCGGGAGTTCCAAGAGGTTCAGTACCTCAGCATCGACTGGCCGACTGCAACTCCTGACCACGGCACGCTCGCAGTCGCACAGGCGACCGAGGGCGAGTGGCGAAGCCGCTGACTTCGACCGGCTTCTCCTAGCTCGAACAGATCACGGGCCGGCCATTCGGCCGATGCCCGGAAGGACCAAGAGGGCCGCCGGGATCTCGGCAGCCGGGCCGGGATCTCGTGGATCCACGCGGATGACCGATCATCTGCATCATTGAAATATCGTTTCAGGGGCTGTTGAAAACAGGTTTCACTGACTATGGTTCGGGAACCAGTGGTCGGCAGAGGGCTGCTACGTAACCATCAGGGAGAACCGGATGAAATCCGAACGCCACGCACTACGCGCGGTCGCAGTGGTGTCTGTGGCATTGCTGGCGCTGACGGCTTGCGGATCTGATGACTCGTCGGGCGGGTCAAGCCAGTCGGCAAGTGAGAGCGTCACGGCTTCGAACTCGACGAGCGCTTCTCCGAGTGGGGACGTCCCCCAGGGGGACGGCAAGCTCGTCCTCGGTGCGCTGCTCCCGCAGACCGGCGACCTGGTCGCCGAAGGACCGCCCGAGTTCGCAGGCATGGCCGTGGCCGTCGACGACATCAACGCTGCGGGCGGAGTTCTCGGTCAGCCCGTCACCGAGGTGCTCGCCGACTCGGGTGACGGCACGCCGGACATCGCGAGCGCCCAGACCGACAAGCTCCTCGACGCAGGGTCCGACGTCATCGTCGGCGCCTCCGCTTCCTCGGTGTCGCTGAGCGTCATCGACAAGATCACCGGCGCAGGTGTTGTTCAGTTCTCGCCGGCCAATACCTCCCCGGCCTTCGACACCTACGACGACGGAGGCCTCTACTTCCGCACCGCCCCCTCCGACATCCTGCAGGGTGAAGTGTTGGCAAACCTCGTCGTCGAGGACGGCGCCTCTAACGTCGCGATCCTCGCCCGACAGGACTCCTATGGTGAGGGGCTGGCCGACCAGGTCGAGAAGGTCGTGCAGGAGAAGGGCGCGAAAGTCGCCGCCAAGGTGCTGTACTCGGCCGACGCCACGAACTTCTCGGCCGAGGTGAACAAAATCGCCGCCTCCAAGCCTGACGCCCTGGTCCTCATCTCCTTCGACGAGACCAAGAAGATTTTGCCTCAGCTCATCGCCAAGACGGTCGGCCCACAGGACATCAAGACCTACTTCGTCGACGGCAACACCGTGAACTACGGCGATGAGTTCCCTCCAGGCACCCTCGAGGGGGTGAAGGCGACGTACCCGGCGCCCCCGGAGCTTGACCCTAGTTTCAAGGAGAAGCTGCTCGCCAAGGACCCCAAGCTCAAGGGTTTCACGTACGCGCCGCAGGCGTACGACACCGTCGTGATTTCTGCGCTGGCCGCCGAGGCAGCCGGAAGCGACAACAGCGGGGCCATCGCATCGGAGATCGTGGACGTGTCGCGTGAGGGGACGAAGTGCTCGACCTTCGAGGACTGTCTCGCGTTGATCAAGCAGGGCGAGGACATCGACTACGAGGGCCTTTCCGGTCCCTGCGACATGAACGACTCGGGCAGCCCGTCGAAAGCGACGATCGGTATCCAGCTGTTCGACGGCAAGAACAACTACAGCCAGATCGACGCCGTCACAGGGGTCCTGAACTAGTCCGAGACGGACGTTCATGACACAAGCGGCCCTCTGGTCTCGGCCCCCCAGAGACCGGAGGGCCGCCTTGGGCCGATCCATCGGCCGCCGACTGGATGTACCGGGCCATCAAGTCGGTGGCAGTCGACTGATCGGAGTCCTGCGAATGCGCCGTGGCGGCGTTGAGCATCGGCGGCTGTGCGGCCGTCGCAAGTGAAGATCCGCCGGCGGGCTGAGTCGGTCTGCAGGTTTCGGTTGAGCCGATCGACCTCGCCGCCCTGCTGGGGCTTGATGAAGGTCTGGCCGGATGCCGCGGAAAGCGGACAGCTCGCGCAGGGAGTACAGATAGCACCAGGCGTCGTCGTGGGCATCAGTTCGTGGACCTGGGTGATTCCGTGATCGGCGCAGTAGGCCAGGTCCAGAGCTGAAGGAGATGGTGTGACGAGCACCGAGGAGACCTTGTCCAACCTGTTGCGCGAGGAGCGGCGCTTCGACCCGCCCGCCGAGATCGCGGAGCACGCCAACCTCACGGAGGAGGCCTACGACCGCGCGCGCAACGATCCGGAGGCGTTCTGGGCCGAGCAGGCCGAGCGGCTGTCCTGGGCGTCGAAGTGGGACCGGGTCCTCGACTGGGACGACCCGCCGTTCGCCAAGTGGTTCGTCGGCGGCACCATCAACGCGGCGTACAACTGCGTCGACCGGCACGTGGAGAACGGCCTGGGCGACCGGGTCGCCATCCACTGGGTGGGTGAGCCGGAGAACGACGCCCGG